>PWMO01000119.1 GCA_003558175.1 Spirochaetaceae bacterium | reverse complement strand
CGCCAGAACCCCGCGAGGTCGGCGAGCAGCACATCGCCAGCGGCGTGGCCTCGCTCGGCGCCGGAGGTCGTGAGGTCGTCGACGCCGAGCACGGCGAGGCATGTCGAGCGGTCCCTCACCTGGCGCGACCGCTCCAGCTCACGGACCAGTCGGGCGTGGGCGCGTCGACGGTTCCCCAGCCCGGTAAGCGGGTCGGTCATGGCGAGACGATGGGTGCGTTCGTACAGCTGCGCGTTGTGCAGCGCGACGGCCACATGATCGGCAAATGAAGCGGCCAGTCGCATGTGGGTTTCGTCAAAGAAACCGCGCTGACGTTTGTGCAACGTGAGCAACCCGAGAACCTCGCCGTGCGCGATCAGCGGAACTCCAATCCAGGAGCGCACCACTCCTTCAGCGATCGAGCGGAACGCGGGGTAGGATTCCCTGACATCCGCGAGCCGCAACGGCAGCCGCCGCGCGAGCACCTCGCTGTGAGGGTTTTCTCCGGGAACGGGGAGCCGGGTGCCGGTCACGTGCCCGGTGTTGGCCCATCCGTGGCCTCCGATAGTCTCCAGCCCGTCGCCGCGCAGCAGGTGGACCGAGGCGGTGTCGTAGGGTACGACCTTGATGGTCTGATCCAGAACCAGAGCAACGATGCGGTCTATCTCGAGGCTCGATGCGACAATCGCGCCGGCCTCCCGCAGGGTTTCCGCTTCCTGGGCCACACGCTCCGCAGTGGCCTTGGCGCGGGCGAGCTCGTCCTGGGAGTGCTTCCGGTCGGTCACGTCCATTTCCGATCCGAGGTAGCGGAGCGGCCGCCCGTCACTGTCGCGTTCAATGACCTGGCCGCTGCTGAGTATCCAGCGGTAGCTGCCGGCGCCTACTCGAACACGGTACTCCTCGCAGAAGCGCGAGCTCGCTCCGCCGAGCACGCTGATATACGCACGCGCGACACGGTCGACATCTTTCGGGTGGATGCGGTAGAGCCAGAGACCGGCGTGATGATCGCTGTCGGAGTAACCCCAGGACTTCCACAGAGAACTGGAGAATCCGGTCACACCGTTAAAGCTGCGCTCGAAGACTCCCAGATCCGACAGCGCCTGTCTCGAGGTCTCTTCAGAAAGGGCTCCGCTCACCGAATGCGCGATGGACCGGTGTGCGGTTGGCTGACGGTCTCTTCCATTCATCTCTGTTCAGGCACTTTTTGCGACGCTTACGGCTGTTGAGAGTGTAGCACGGAGCGGATACTGGCACAACTGCCTGCGAGATCGTATGATATAAGTAATGACTGCGCCCACGGTAGTATTCGTGGATAACGACACCGAAACTCTGACGCTTGTTTCGCGGCTGCTGCACAACCAGCCGTTCAATTGCGTTCTGTTTGAGAGTGGTCCGGCGACGCTGGAGTACCTGCGGGACCACTCGGTGCACGCGGTGGTCAGCGACCTTCGGATGCCCGAGATGGACGGGTTGGAGCTTCTCAAGCGGGTGCAGCAGCAGCAACCCGAGACGATTCGGGTTGTGCTTTCCGGATTTGGCGATCACGAGGTGCTTTTCGAAGCCATCAACAGTGGTCTGGTGTACCGCTATATCCCCAAACCGTGGGATGCCGTCGAGCTGATCTCAGTAGTCAAGCAGTCGCTGGACCTCTACGCGCTGCGCAATCGGCAGCGGGAGCTCACAAAAGAGCTCGAGCTGCGCAATCAGGAACTTGAGCGGCGGGTTGAAGAGCGGACCGAGCAGCTGATGGCCATAGAGAAAGAGGCGGAGCTGGGAAAGTACGCTTCGCAGATTGTTCATGGCCTGAAGGCTCCGCTTCAGTCGATTGGAGGCGCAATTCTGGTGGCAAATCTGCTGCTCGACGAGTCCGATCCGATACACCTCGAGCTGAAACACTGCCTCGACTCGGTTCTCGATAGCGCTGGAGAACTGCAGAAGGCCATTGTCGGCATCATGTCGCACACCACCGACGAGAGCTTCATGCGCAAGGCCGCTATCGATATCAACGAGATCATCCGAAGGGAGATCGACTTCTTCAAGCTGGACGATGACTACAAGCACCACGTCGAAAGAAACGTTGTGCTGGATCCGGAGCGCCCGCCGCTGCAGGGCAATGCGCTGCAGATCAAGCAGATCACCGACAATCTGATTAAGAACGCAATCGATGCCATGGCCGATGCGGAGCGTAAGGTACTTACGGTCAGCACGGCACAAAAAGGCAACTGGATACAGCTGTCCGTGTCCGACACCGGCCGTGGGATCCCCGAAGACAACCTCGCTCGGGTCTTCTCTCCGTTCTTCACCACGAAACCGCTCGGCAAGGGTACCGGCATCGGTCTGGCGAGTGTTCGCAAGATGGTTGAGGCCTACGGCGGAAGCATCAGTATCGAGTCCACCGTAGGGGTTGGAACCACCGTAACCGTGAACCTCCCCCTCGGCTGACCGTTTTGTTTACGTTTCGTTCGCGTCGCGGGGCTTCAGCGGCAAGAGGCTGTTGAGCTCTTCGGCCTGACGCCGCTCGTGCCGGTTTATCCGGTCGATATTGCGTTCCATCAGGCTGCGAAGCACGGGGTTATAGAAGTGGTGCAGGCTGCGGTTAATGACCGCCCGGAACCCGCGCCGCACCTTGTGGGGCGATCCGGCGCCGGGGTCAAAGGTGCGGATGCCGTTCGTGATTGCCCATTCGATCGGCATGTAATAGCAGGCGTTGAAGTGCAGGTTCTCGAAGTAGCGCCGAGCGCCCCAGTAACGTCCCACGAGGTGATCGTTCTTGTGTACCAGGAACGAGAGAGCGACCGGGGATCGTCCCGTCTGCCTGCTGAGGCCCGTCCGCAAGCTGTGACCCGCTTGTGAGCCGCGTGCTTCCCGTTCAAACGCCGCGACAAAGAGCAGCCGCGACCGGTAACTCTGTTTCAGCCCTTCAAAGAACGGTCGCTCGAGGTACTTGGCCGCCCAGGGGCCGAACTGCTCGTTGGTATTCTCGTAGTAGTCGTACATCAGCGAGAACCATGAATCCGGCGCCGATTCGGCAGGGACTGCATCCAGACGGAGGCGCTGTTCGGCCACCGAGGCCCGCTCGCGCCGGATATTGCGCCGCTGGTTCTTGGTAAAGGCCGCCAGATAGTCTTCAAAGGTGTTGAAGCCGTCGTTTTGCCACAGGTAGCTCTGGTGCTCCCAGGCACAGAACCCGGCGCCGGCAACGACCTCGGCCCACTCGGGGTCTGCAAAGAGAAAACTCACGCTATGAAGCGAGTTCTCTTCACAGAACTGATGGATCACCTGCAGCATCGCCCTGGTTGTTGACGCGAGGTCGAGCTGTTCAGCCACCAGAAAGCGGTAACCTACCGAGGGGGTGGCAGGGCTCATGCCCACCAGCTTGGGATAGTACTCCTGGCCCAGTTGGTCGGCAACGTCGGCCCAGGCAAAGTCAAATACAAACTCACCCATACTGTGCGTTTTGGCGTAGAGGGGAGCGGCAGCAACCAGACGGGTGTCGTGCCACAGGGTCAGGTGGGCCGGAACCCAGCCCTGCTGCGGTTGAATGCTGCCGGACGCTTCAAGCTGGTGAAGCCATTCCCACTCCAGGAACGGGGTGTGCAGCGGCGCCGCGAGGGCGTCCCACTCGGTCTTGCTGACCTCGGCGATGGAGGCGTGCCACTGCACAGTGAACGTCAGGTTGTTGCTGTCTCCGTGGTCATTGGCGTCTTGCCGCGAAACGAGGTGGTCTTTCACCTTTTTACTGTAAACAGAGTAGCGGCGATGTACAACCGCGGCAGTACAGCTGCCGGGCCGGCTTTGCACGACGCGGCGCGGGCAGTATACTGGCAGGCAGCACAAACCTCGTGTCGCGCTGCGAGCACAGCCACGCGCTGCGAGCACGGCCACGCGCCGCGAGCACGGCCAGGACGGCACCGGAGTTCACCATGTATCACGACGACATTTCCGCCTACGCCCAACTCATTGTTCATTCGCTCAGCCTGCGCAAGGGACAGAACGTGTTGATTCGCAGCGAGCCGGTCCACTGGCCGCTGGTGAACGAGGTCGCTCGCGTTGCGTACTCTGAAGGGGCCCGCTTTGTAGAGGTGGAAGCCGAGCACGGCGAGCTCTACAAGGCACGAATCGAGTGTTCAGATCCGGAGTTCCTCGGCTTTCAGCCACGGTATCTGCACCAGCGCTACCAGGAACTGATGGACGACCGATGGGCTTTGATCTCAATCAAGAATCCGGACGATCCGGACTTGCTGGCCGGCCTTGATCCCGAGCGCAATTTGAAGGCGCGCAAGGCGCTGCTCGACGTTCAGTATCCCTGGCGCAAACTGCTTCACGCCGATCGTTTCCAGTGGGTGGTGGTGGCGGCGCCTACACCGCGGTGGGCGGCCAGGATCCTCGGCGCCTCATCCGATCAAACGGTTTCTGCGGACAATGAGGCGCTGGAGAAGCTGTGGCAGATCATGAGGCCGATCCTGCGGCTGGATCGCGATGATCCGCTCGCCGCATGGAGCGAGAACAGCCGGCGACTTGCCGAGCGCGCTCAGGCACTTGACCGCCTTGCGATACGTGAACTGCGGTTTGAGGCGCCCGGCACCGATCTGTCCATCGGGCTGTCTGAACGAGCCCGATGGGTGGGAGGCTCGGCCGTGACACCGGATGGATGCCGCTTCTTTCCCAATATCCCTACCGAGGAAGTGTTCACCTCGCCCGACCGGAGCAAGACCCGCGGTCACGTGCAGATTACCCGGTCGGTGATGGTGATGGGCGAGTTGGTCGAGGGAGCGCAGTTTCACTTTGAGGACGGTAAGGTCACGGAATTCGATGCCCGGGTCGGGCGAGATGCCTTGGCGGCGTTCCTTCAGACCGATGCGGGGGCCGGCTTTGCCGGCGAGATTGCGCTGGTCGACGTTGACTCTCCGGTGTTTCGCAGTGAAACGGTCTTCTTCAATATCCTCTATGACGAGAACGCGGCCTGCCACTTCGCACTCGGTTCAGCCTACCCCGGTTGCATCGCCGACTACAGCGGTCTTTCGGAGACTCAACGACGCGCGCTGGGCATCAACGAGAGCACGCAGCATACCGACTTCATGATCGGCAGCCGGGAACTCACCGTTACTGCGCGCTGCAGCGACGGTTCTACGCGGCGTATCTTGCGTGACGGCCGGTTCGACCTGTAGATCCGGCAATTCTGAATTTGTAAGACTATTGCTGCCTTGACGTGCCACGGGTGATTTTCTTACTATCTGAGTAGCAACCTCGGGACGGTCTCGCCTCCCGGGCGGCACGGGCAACCCGCATCCCAAGGAGATCGACCATGCTACAGAACGTTTTGCCCGACCAGATTCGCGAACTCATCGAGCTCCACAACTGGCAGCAGCTCGCCCGAACCCGGGTCGGATGGCCGGAATATGACATTGTCGCACCTGAAGTAGCCGACTTCATGCGCGAGCTCGATAAGCGGGATCGCGTGCTGTTCTTTCGCGCGCTTCCGCGCGACCTGGCAGTTGAGGTCTTTGCCTACCTTGACTCCGACATGACCGATACGTTGCTGCTTGAGCTTACCGATGCTGAGACGCGCCATCTGCTCGCTGAGCTTGACCCTGACGACCGCACGGCGTTTCTGGAGGAGCTGCCCGGACAGGTGACGCAGCGACTGCTGAACATGCTCTCACCCGAAGACCTGAAGGAAGCGCGCAAGCTGCTTGGGTATCCGGATGAGAGTGTCGGCCGCATCATGACGCCCAATTACGTGGCGTTGCGGCCGGACTGGACCATCGCGCGCGCGATTGAGCACATTCGGCACTACGGCCACGAAAGTGAAACGCTGACAATTGTCTACGTGACGGAGCACTCCGGCAAGCTGATTGACGCACTCTCTCTGCAGCGAGTGGTGCTGGCCGACCCCGAAAGCCTGGTGCAGGACGTCATGGACTACTCGTTCGTCAGTGTTTCGGCGTATGAAGACCAGGAAGAAGCGGTGCGGATCATGCGTAAGTATGACCGGATCGTGCTGCCGGTAGTCGATTCCGTTGGAGTGTTGCTGGGCATTATCACCAGTGACGACGTCCTGGATATCGCCGAAGAGGAAGCCACCGAAGACTTCCATCGCCAGGCCGCCGTTGCACCACTGAAGAAGAGTTACTGGGAAGCCGGGATCTGGACGCTGTTTCGCAGCCGCATCGGCTGGCTTGCGGGGCTGATCATTGTCAACCTGCTCTCTTCGGGCGTCATAGCGGCGTACGAAGAGGTGCTGGCCGCGTACGTGGCGCTGGCGTTCTTCATCCCGCTGATTATCGATACCGGGGGCAACGCGGGTTCGCAGTCCGCTATGCTGATGATCCGGTCGCTCAGTACCGGCGACATCCGCATGAATCAGTGGTTCCGAGTAATCGGCAAAGAGCTGATAATCGGCCTGTTCATCGGGATAGTACTGGGCGTCATGGGACTGGCGCTGGGGTCGCTGCGCGGTGGTGTGCAGGTGGGCATGGTTGTGCTCTTGACGCTTACCAGCATTATCGTCGTTACCAATTTCATCGGCATGATTCTGCCGTTCATACTCACCAGACTGAAGATGGACCCGGCTATCGCCAGCGGTCCGCTCATCACGTCGGTTGCCGATGCGGTGGGCCTTCTGATCTATTTCGGCTACGCAGGGCTGCTGCTGCACATGGTCGCCTGAGCGCCCCCTAGTCCAGGGGGCGCAGACCGATTCCGTGAAAGTCGCTGACCGCCAGGTCGGGTTCCGGCAACAGAATCTCCACCAGTTGCCGCGCCGCCACGTCTACAACTGCCACGCCCGGTGAGTGGCCGCGAATGGCGTGCGGACCGCTGAGGGGCTCCGGGCCGCGCAGAGTGATGAACGCGAATCGCCCATCGGGCGAAATGACCAGAACGTCGGGCGACTCACCGACAAACGGGATGTAACCGATACTAAGTGGTGCCGATTTTGTTGTTGCCACCCGACGGCAGCACCCCCACCCCGGCAACCGCGGCGCCCAGTCCCGTGCAGGATGCCGAACCTTACCGGT
>PWMO01000364.1 GCA_003558175.1 Spirochaetaceae bacterium | reverse complement strand
GTTTGTGGTAAACCAATTATGCCAGAAAGGCGGGGCCTTTTCTACCTATTCATGAGAAATCCGGGTTAGGCGCCGCTCCCGCTATCGGCAGCGCGAGACGGGAGGGTGGCTTCTGCGGTGGCGAGGACCGGTACACGTGGGCTCATGCGGGGGACCTCCGTAGGGGACGGGTGTCGGAGTGGTGCGCTGCGGCAGTGCGTGGCAGCTCGGGTGAGCGCAGCGCGCCACTCCTGTGTACCCCCTAATACTCGCGGAGTTTTTCTGCTGCTTCAGAAATGAGCGAACTTTCTGCAGCTTTTCGCTGCTTTTACAAGGTTCGTAACAGTTCCGACAGCTCCGGGCAAACTTAGATTTTGGGGAACCCGCGACATCTCAGAGGTCCGAAAATTCGGAGCCACGACAACTCGGCGCTCTTGACCCCGGGGTGTTCCCGAACGATACTGGTCGACTGCGGAGTTGAGGATAAATGAACTATTGCGACGTAGAACATGACGGCACCGTTACAAGTGTGTTGCTTCCGCCTGACTGGACCTTTGCGAGAATCGCGCTCTGGGACCGACCTTCGGTAGGCGACGTCTACACCGAGGTTCGCCGAGCGCTGAAGCAGCCGGTAGCGGCCCCGCCGTTACGGGAGGTGGTACAGCGGATCGTTCACACGGCACCAACGGTCTGTATTATCGTGCCGGACGGTAGCAGGCCGATGCATCAGGACGAGATAGCGCGCGCCGTGTTTGACGAACTAACGGACTCCGGCGTCGGGTCCGAGCAGATTACGATCGTTGTAGCACTGGGAACACATGAGCCTATGACGGATGAAGAACTGCGAGAGCTCCTGGGATCTTATCTTGTCGATTGCGTTCGGGTTCAGAACCATGATTGCTGGTCGGACGTTGAACTGGTGGACCTGGGAGTGACCAGTCAGGGAACGCCCATCCGTGTGAATCGAACCGTATACGAAGCGGATTTGCGTATCGGCATCGGCAACGTGAAGCCACATTTCTCCGCGGGTTGGTCCGGAGGCGCCAAGATTATTGACCCGGGCGTCTGCGGCGCGGCAACAGTGGGTTCCACGCATTGGCATAGTACTTTCTACTCTCCTCGGGAGTTGTACGCCCGGGCTGAGAATCCCATGCGGCACGAAATCGAAACAATCGGCCGGGAGGTGGGGCTTGAGTACGTGGTCAACGCGGTTCTAAACAAGAGAGATGAACCAGCGTTTCTGGCCGCTGGAGATTGTGTTCTGGCTCATCGCGCCTGTGTACGTTACGCGGAGGACATGTACGCCATTGACCTCGATCAACCGGCGGACGTTCTCGTTGTCGGAATGGGACTGTGGGCTTCGGACTTCTGGGCCGCCGTTGTGGGGTACTTCATGGGAGAGTTTCTGGTGCGCCCGGGAGGGGACGTTATCCTTTTCTCGGCCTGCCCTCGTGGCATTGCGCCGGCGCACCTGGAGATTGAGCGCTACGGATATCCGCCGACGGAGGAGATACGTCTGTTGGTGAGTACCGGTGAACTCACCAATCTCGCCGCTGCTTCTCACATGGTGCTCGTGAGCAGGCTCTTGCATGAGCGGGCCGTTGACTTGACCGTTGTGTCTGCAGTCGCAGAACAACAGACGTGGGCCCGACTGGGCATCAGCGCCGTTGCGACCGCGGAGGAGGCTGTCGCGAGGGTGAAAGCGCGCCAGGGCCCCAGCGCCCGCGTACGTGTGCTCTCGGCCACCAGCGTAGCCGACACGCTGGTTGTACCGCGTTCACTGCAACAGGGAGCGCCCGGCACATAGCGACACCAGCCCACTGTCCGCACCGCTTGCTCAAACCGCCCCGCTGCGCTGCAGCAGCAGCAGCGCCAGCAGGGCGGAGTTGCGTGCTACGTCTTCAATCCCGATTGACTCGGTGTCGGAGTGGGCGTTGTTCAGATCGCCGGCGCCCATGGTGATAATCGGCAACTGCGGATACTGCTCGGCAAACAGCCGTGCGTCACACGAAGCGCCCCAACCCTGTGGCGTGGCGTTTTGAGGCAGCCCGACGGAGTCAGCAAAGTCGCGGGCGTTCAGGAACAGCGGCGACTCCGGATCGCTGCAGAAGGCCGAGTTGTGCAGCTTGTTCATGGTGACCAGGCGGCGCACTTCAGCGTCGGAAACACCATAGCGCGCCAGCACGGCGCCGGCAGCGGCCCAGATCCGTTCCTTCACTACCGGCAGCGGATGCGTCGGGATGAAACTCTGCCCACCTTCAAGTACCAGCGTGGTTCCTGCCTCATGTCCCCCAAGCTCAATGTGGCAGGAAGGGTCTGCTCGCTTCAGCGCATCGATGATGCAGGCTGCCTTGGTCAGCGCGCCGTCATTCTCAGCAACTGCCGCCATATGCCCGGTGCTGCCCATGACTTGCAGCAGAATACCGTCCTGCTGTTGCTCCAGTCGGACGTGCCACGGCACCACCGGTTTGCCGTCGCGGGTGACCTGCGTTTTGTCTCCGTAGAGTGTTATGTAGTGGCTTACGCCGTCATTGATGGCGGTTTGAAGCGCGTCCTGGTCCAACGCCGAGCGCACCGTGAACTCAACATAGCCGCAGACGCGTGAAGGGTGTTCGCCCCAGGGGCCCCAGATTCCATGACAGGTCTGTATCGGGCGCGCCAGGAACAGCGGATGGTCGCTCTCTTCCCTGATCTTGCGGCCGGCTGCCTCCAGCGCCAGCACCAGCTCTGATGTCAGTTTCAGCGGCTCATCGGTCAACGTGGCCGGCAGTTCGATGCGAAACCAGACCGCACCGCGGTTGGCGCAGTAGACCACGTTGTCGCAGCATTCCAGCACCGCCAGCTCATCGTAGTGCTGCTTGAGATCGCGGTCCAACGCAAGGGCGAGCGATCCGTTTCCGCCCGACTCTTCGTCAATGACAAACATGCAGGTTACGTCGCGGCAAACCGCCACCCCGAACTGCTTTTTGATCTGCTGCAGCAGGTGGAGCGCGCCAAGCATCACCACGATGTTGCCCTTGTCGTCGCAGGCGCCGCGGGCAAACACCCTGCCGTCGTGCACGTTCGGCGCGATGTGCGGCGGCACCGTGTCAATGTGTGCATTGACGGCAACTCTCGCCGTACCCGCGTCAGGGGCAGCCCCGGTGCCGGGCAGCGTCATGACCAGGTTGGACCGCTGGGCGTACGGGGCGGTACTGTCGGTGTAGTAGGGTGGCGTGTAGCTGTCCTCGCCGCGCATCCGCTCGAAGTCAATCGGGCGGTACTGCCAGACGGTTTCGGGCCAGTCGCGTGACGCAATGGCACGGATGGCTTCGAAGGCCTGCCGCTCGCGCATTGCCAGCTTGTTGACGTCGGGCTCAGGTGTGGAGTCAATGGCGCACAGTTCCGTCAGCGACTCGACGAGGAAATTACGAAAGGCTTCCCCGTCGGACAGTATGTCCTGTACCCAGCTGATAAACTCGCTTCGCTCTCTCATTACTGTACGCTCCTGTTGAATGTATCACCGACTCGATCTATTGCGGCGCGTCGCGCCGTGCCGCGGCTCCTGTTTCAGACCCTGTTGCGGCGCGTTCCGCAACGCCGGTTTGCGGAAAGCAGGTTAGCGGAAAGCAGATATCGCTATGGAGAACAAACGACACCCTTGCGTCCGGCCGCTGCAGCAGCAAATGGTCCAATGCGGCCTGGGCGCTGACATGCGGAAACATGCCGGCGTCACGGACTCGCCGGGGATCCAGGTTCGGCGAAACAAGGTGGACGCGGACCCGCTGCTGGATCGCATGCATCAGGCAGGCCGGGGCGATGGATACAGCGTCTTCCGGTTCAGGGATTTCCCCACGCAGTACGCGCTGCAGCAGCTGGTGGCTGTGCGGATCACCGCAGCGTTCGAGGAACCGGGTGTGGTTTCCTTCTCCTTCCGGACACGGCGTGACCAGCACGACATCTCCGCCGTCGGCGGTGAGCTGCTCAGCGGAGAAAATCCCTTTGGCAGCCTGCCAGAAGTCGAGATCGTGCGGGTGGGAAACGGCAATCGCTACATCGCAGGCGGGTTCACGTTCGTGGCAGTAGATCTGCCGTGCAACGCGCGAACCCTCGCGCTGGGCCTTCACGTAGTGTCCGGCGAAGAGACCGCAGGTGTTCCCTTCGTGATCCTGAACCGAGTTCACGATGAAATCCAGTCCGACGGTTTCTACCCACTGCTCCATGGTTGTGCGCACGGAGCACTCCATCCGGCCTTTCATGTTCTCGCGCGTCAGTCCGTGAAGGTAGTGGAAACGCTTCACCGTCTCGTGACCGGCTACGCCGGGATAGAGAATCTTGCCGCCGCCGGACCAGCCGACCGCACCGTGGGGAACAATACTGCCGATACCGATGCGGAAGTCGGCGTCGGCTACCAGGCGATCGATGTAGATGGGGACGTCGTCGGCGCTTCGGCCCATCAGGACCATCATAGACTGATCGTCAAAGTGTGAGTTGCAGACGCGGTACGCCGAAAATACCGCCTCACCCAGCCGCCGCTGCAGCTCCTGCGGTGTCATCTTGCGGTGCGTGCCGAGTGCCACAACGATCGTTACGTTATGGTGTGAGACTCCGACCTGGTGCAGGATCTTGAGCAGTGGGGGCAATATCTGTCGCACCGGAGTCGATCGGGTGAGGTCGTCAACGATCAGCGTCACACGCAATCGGTCGCACGCGGAAGCGGAAGAGCCCGGCGGCCCGGTATCCGCGGCCGAGGCGGTTGTCGAAAGGCGGCGAGCCCTCCGCAGGATTAACTCGTGCAGTGGCGCCGTGCCGATCGGTTGTTCGAGAGCGTCGAGCAGCGTAGCCGCCACGTCTCCGGCCGGGCGGTGCGGGGCCGCTTTGACCGAGTAGCAGCGGCCGAGATTCTTCTGCGGCAAGACTACGCGATCCAGTCCTGCGTCGTCATACGGCAGCTCAACTACCCTCGATTCAGCCATGGCCGGCTCAGCGCACCACAAACCCGGCAACGGTCGGCAGCCAGAGCGTGATCGCTGGAAAGAGAGTGATGAGTATCAGTGCGATAAGCAGGGGGATAACCCACGGCAGGATGAAGCGGATCACGTCCGCTACCGGATTGCGCGTTGCCGATGCAAGCACGTAGAGCACAAAACCCACCGGAGGCGTGAGCAGCCCGATCATCAGGTTCACCACCAGAATGATGCCGAAGTGAATCGGGTGAATGCCGAGCAGTTCGACAACCGGGCCCAGAATCGGCAGTAGCAGCATGATGGCAGACACAACCTCCAGGAACATCCCCAGCACCAGGAGCAACAGGTTGATGACCAGCAGAATGACGTAGCGGTTGGTAGAGATGCCGAAGAGAAAATTGACCAGGTAGCGGTCAACGTTCTCGTAGTTCAGAATCCAGCCGAACAGGTTGGCCGCCGATACAATCATGATTGCCGGCGCAACCACGCGGACGGTATCCATGATCAGCTTTGGAATGGCATCGAGCCCCTGGTCGCGGTAGACGAAGACGGTAATCAGCAACGCGTAGACGATGCTGATGAACGCCGCTTCAGTGGGAGTGAAGAAACCGCCCCAGATGCCGCCGATTATCACCAGCGGGGTGAGCAGCGCCAGAAATGAAGAACCGAAGGTACGCACAATCTCACCCGGTGTCGCCCGCTTCGTAACCGGGTACCGGCGTTTTCGGGAGACGAAAAACACCATGAGGAACAGCGCAGTTGCCATGATCAGACCGGGCAGAACGCCGCCAATGAATAGTCCGCCGATCGAGACACCCGCAACTGCACCGTAGATCACGAACGGGATGCTCGGCGGAATGATTGGCCCAATTATGGAAGACGCCGCGGTCACGCCGATCGAGAAGTCCTCGTCGTAGTTCTCGCGGCGCATCGCTTCGATCTCTACCATACCCAGACCGCCGGCGTCCGCCAGGGCCGACCCTGACATGCCGGCGAAGATGATGCTGGAAACCACGTTCACGTAGCCGAGACCCCCGCGCAGGTGACCAACGCAGCTCTTGGCAAACCGGAAGATGCGGGTAGTCACGCCGCCGTTGTTCATGATCTGGCCGGCAAGAATGAAGAACGGCACCGCGAGCAGCGTGAACGAGTTTGGGGCAGCTACCATACGCTGGATGGCGATCATGAATGAGAGATGTTCATTCAACAGGACGTAGAGCAGCGACGCCCCGGTCAGCGCGATATAGATGGGAAACCCGAGCAGTAACATGACAAAGAGCGCAATGAAGAGAGCCGCCAGTGCCATGGATCACTCCTCGTCTTTCAGCAGGCCGAACCTGCGCAGCAGAATCTGAACCATCCGCACCGACGCCAGCGTGCACCCGATCGGAAACGATATCGACACCAGAATCATGCTCAGCACCGGCATTGAAGACCACCGGTTAACGCGACTGAACTCCGCATACTGGAAACCGAGCACCGCAAGCGCCACCAGCACGAGCAGCGTTCCGACTTCCACCACGGTATCGATTGCCGCGCGCGCCCTGCCTTTGGCGAAGAAACCGACAACATCGACCCGTATGTGATCGCCGGTTTTGGTTGCCAGCGATAGACCTATGAAGGTCATCCAGACGTAGGCGTGACGCGCCACCTCGTCGGGAAACCGCAATGGATTGTTCATCACGTAGCGCGAGACGATCTGCAGTCCGATGAACGCCGACATGATCAAGAAGAGCAGCAGGGTGACGTAGCTCTCAACGTTGTCGAGCCATTTCAGTACTCGTGCCTTCACCTGTTTCCTCCCGGGCGATTGCAGAGCGCCGCGGATGCAAGCAGTTCGCACCCACGGCGCAGTTGAATACCAACGCAAACAAATTACGGAAGTCGGCCTGAGCTATTGAATGGCCTTGATACGCGTGATCAATTCGCCCCAGCGGTCACCGTAGATGCGCTGCATATGCGCCTCCGAGTGGCGGCGAAACGCCTCGGTATCGGGTTGGACGATCATTGTGCCCGCTTCGCGCATCTCTTCCAGCAGCTGATCCGATTGCTCGACTATTCTGCGATCGATCTCGGGGCGATACTCTTCAAACACCT
>PWMO01000123.1 GCA_003558175.1 Spirochaetaceae bacterium | reverse complement strand
TCCGGAGAGTTCTCAAAGCTGGCGCGCATGATTTCATCGGGACAGGCGGTCAATCTCCTTGGACGCAGCGTAGAAGTCGCCCAGGGTGAACGGATGATCTCCGGCCGCGTGACCGAGGTAACCGGCGGCGAATATCCGCAGATTCTGGTAGACGGCACCTATTACGACTACAGCCAGGTCAGACGAGTACAGGAATAAGGGGGCTTCGCTATGATGCGCTCACTATGGGCCGGCGTTTCCGGTCTTCAGAACCACCAGGTCAGAATGGACGTAATCGGCAACAACGTTGCCAATGTGAACACCACGGGTTTCAAGCGTGGGCGTGTGAACTTTCACGACATGATCTCGCAGATGATGGAGGGCGCCGCGCGTCCGCGTGAAGAGGTTGGCGGCGTGAACCCGAAGCAGGTTGGCCTGGGCGTCCAGACCGCCGCAATTGACACCATTCACACGCAGGGATCGTTGCAGACAACCGGAGTCAAGAGTGACGTGGCTGTCCAGGGGAACGGCTTCTTTGTTGTACGCAGCGGAGACCAGAGCTACTTCACGCGCGCGGGCGCGTTTGGCCTGGACGAAGAGGGGATGCTGGTGAACCCGGCCAACGGCATGCGAGTGCAGGGCTGGATGGCCGAGACGCTTGATGGGCAGACGGTGATAAACACCTCCTCGGCGATTGAGGATCTTTCGATACCGATCGGAGGCAAGGATCCGGCGGCGGCCACATCCGAGGTATTTCTCGCCAGCAACCTGAACAAGAACACGCCGGTAATCGGTCCGGACGCCACCGCTGCCGAGATTCGCGAGGGAACGTGGTCGGTCGAATACGACATCTTCGATAGCTTTGGCAACACTCATACGCTGCGGGTGGACTTCAGCCGCATTGCGGACGAACCCAACCGCTGGAACGCAGCGGTGCAGATAAGCCCGGAAGCGCCGGAAGAGATTCTGCAGACTGTGGCGATTGGTGGAGTGCCCAGCGCCGACACGCAGAGCTTCATTGTGGAGTTTGCCAACGACGGTACGCTGCAGTCAATCTCCAACCCGGAAGGTGGTCTGCTGAACGACGGGAACCTTGCGGTAGACATCGAGTTTGAGGTACCCGAGGCGTCGATCCCCATCGACCCCGATACCGGGTTGCCGGAAGGTCCGGCAAGTCAGGCGTTCACGCTGAACCTGGGTCAGGTCGGCGCATTCACCGACTCCATGACCCAGTACAGCTCGCAGAGCTCCACCAAGGTGTTCCGGCAGAACGGCTACCCGATGGGGTATCTCGAGGACTACCGCATTGACCAGTCGGGCGAAATAACCGGGATCTTCTCCAACGGTACCAACCGCATTCTGGGTCAGGTGGCCCTGGCATCGTTCACCAATCCGGGAGGACTCGAGAAGGCCGGCGAGAACACCTACGTGCAGTCGATCAACTCCGGACTGGCCGATATCGGCGCTCCGGGTACCGCCGGCAAGGGAGTTGTCATTGCCGGCACGCTGGAGATGAGTAACGTGGATCTGTCGCAGGAGTTTACCGACATGATCGTAACCCAGCGGGGCTTCCAGGCCAACTCGCGTTCGATTCAGACCGCGGACCAGATGCTTCAGGAAGTCTTAACACTGAAACGGTAAAAGAGGTAGTATTCAGTTGTGATTGAGGTGACCCGCCTTGATGGAAAGCACTACTATGTGAATCCGCATCAGATCGAGTACATCGAGGCCAATCCTGACACAACGCTTATCATGCTATCCGGCAAACGCCTGGTAGTCCAGGAGGACTACCAGGATATCTTTTATCGGATCGTGGAATACCGGCGGCAGATCGGGGCGTTCAAGAACGAGGAGTAACGGTTCATGGATCTTGGAACAATCATCGGGGTCATCTCCGGGTTCGTCCTGATTGTCATGGCGATCTTTACCTCCGGAGGTATGCTCACCCTCTACATAAACCTCCCTTCGGCCATCATGGTTATCGGGGGGTCTTTTGCCGCGATGCTGGTAGCCAACCCGCTCAGCCGCATGCTCGGCATCATGCGCTACGTGAACCACGCGCTGCGAACTCCCGACTGGCAGGAAGAAAAGATCATCAACGAACTGGTGGGTTTTTCCGAACGCGCCCGTCGCGAGGGCCTGCTGGCGCTGGAAGACAACATGGACCAGGTGGAAGACGAGTTCATGCGCAAGGGGCTGCAGCTGGTGGTCGACGGTACCGACCCGGACATCATCAAGACGATTCTCTTCAACGACCTCAACCAGATTCAGGAACGCCACGGCACCGGCATCAAGATCTTTGACGACTGGGGCAAGATCGCACCCGCGTTCGGCATGATCGGGACGTTGGCCGGACTGATTGCCATGCTCGCCAGCCTTGAGGATCAGGACGCGATCGGGTCCGGAATGGCGCTGGCGCTGATAACCACCATGTACGGCGCGATCTTCGCCAACCTGGTGCTGATACCGATTCGCAGCAAACTGGAGGACCGGGACAAGGAAGAGACCCGCATCAAGGAGATCGTGATCGAGGGGATTCTCTCCATTCAATCGGGCGATAACCCGCGGATTCTGCTTGAGAAACTGGTATCGTTCCTGCCCCCGCGGCAGCGGGAGGTGATCCGACAGGAATCCGGCAGGGACTGACGGGAGAACGGACGCAATGGTACCGCGCAAGAAGAGAAAATGTCCGCCTGAGGGAGCGGCCGACTGGCTGCTCACCTATGGTGACATGGTAACGCTACTGCTTACCTTCTTCGTTCTCATGTATACGGTTGCCACCATCGACGGCGAGCGGCTGGAGCTGATCCTGGCCGCGTTTGCCGGTCTTGGCAGTATGGACGGCGGAACCACGCTGCAGGAGGGGAGGCTGGCGGAGCTCGGCAACACCGTCATGACGCTGCCGTCGATGCAGCGGGGACGCGCGCTCGATCAGGCACGGCGCAACGCGGTCAGCATCTTCGAGCCCGAGATCCGCTCGCAGCGGGTGCGGGTGACGCAGGACGAGCGCGGTCTGGTGATATCGCTGGCGGCGGACGCCTTTTTCGAGGAGGCCAGCGCCGAGCTCAACATAGAGGAGTCGCGCAACGTCTTTGTCCGCCTGGCGGACCTGTTGCGTTCGCCGGAGCTCGCAGACCGCACGTTCCGGATCGAAGGGCACACCGACAGCACGCCCACCGATCCGGCGGGACCGTGGCCGACCAACTGGGAACTGTCGATTGAGCGGGCGCTGAACACCTTTCGGCTGCTGCGCGACTACCAGGCGCCGGATGAGCGCTTCCAGGTGATGGGGCTGGCCGACACCAATCCGCTGGCAACCAACGAGACCGCCGAGGGGCGCGCCTATAACCGGCGGGTCGATGTAATCATACTGACCGAAGGACACTTGTGAGGAGTATCGTAGATGTCGGATAACGAACTGTTCGACGCGGACGAAGAGGTTGGCGGCGAAGAGATAGCGTCGGGTGGGAAGAAGATCGGCTTCATTCCCGGGCTCGCGATCCAGATTCTCAAGTGGACCGGAATCGTCCTCGGTGCGGTCATTTTTGTTGTGACCATCGTGATGGTTACGCTACACCTGCTGGGTGACGGACTCACTACCCAGACCAGAGTCCCCGGCGAGTCGGAAGCGTACGAGGATAGCCGGCCGGTGCTGGACTGGTACAGCGGTATCGGGGAGCTGCGCGGGCAGACCGCCGATGAAACCCGGCATACGTTCATCATCAATCCGCATATCGGCTACGATGTAGACAACCGCGCGGTGCAGAACGAGCTGATCCAGCGCAACATCCAGATCCGCGAGGAGATCCTGCTCTATTTCAGTTCGCGGCGCGCCAATGAACTGCTGGGGATCGAGAACCGCACCCGTATCAAGAATGACCTGGTGACGCGTATCAACAACCTGATGGCCACCGGACGTATCAGGGACGTCGCGTTCGACTCGTTCCAGGTGGTCGATTTCTGACGCGATTTCCGATATAGGGTTTTCAATATGCAGTGGATGTTGCAAAATTCGCCAATCTGTGAGAGGATGAACGCTGGGAATGGAGAGGGGAGCATCACACAATGACCGAGGTCCTTTCTCAGGATGAGATCGACCAGTTACTGACTGCGTTTTCATCCGGAGATGTAGAAACCGAAGAGAGTCGCCAACCCACCGGTCAGCGCAAGATCAAGATCTATGATTTCAAGCGGCCGGATAAGTTCTCCAAAGAGCAGATCAGAACGGTCTCGATCATGCACGAGACCTTTGCCCGTCTCACAACCACCAGTCTGAGCGCGCAGCTGCGCAGCCTGGTCCAGGTGCACGTGGCTTCCGTCGATCAGCTGACCTACGAGGAGTTCATCCGCTCCATTCCCAACCCGACCACGCTGGCGGTCATCAACATGGATCCGCTGAAGGGCTCGGCCATCCTGGAGATCGACCCGGCAATCACCTTTTCCATCATAGATCGTCTCTTCGGCGGCCACGGTGAAGGCACCAACGTCATGCGCGAGCTGACCGACATCGAGAGCTCGGTCATGGAGGGCATCATCGTGCGGGTGCTCGGCAACATGCGCGAGGCGTGGAGCCAGGTGATCGATCTGCGGCCGCGGCTGGGTCAGATCGAGACCAACCCGCAATTTGCCCAGATCGTGCCGCCCACCGAGATGGTGGTGCTGGTCACGCTCGAGACCAAGGTTGGTGACGTTGAAGGGATGATGAACTTCTGCATTCCGTACCTGACCATCGAGCCGATCATCTCGAAGCTCTCGGCGCAGTACTGGTACTCCTCGGTGCGGCGCGGCACCACTACCGAGAATCTCAACATACTGCGTGATAGACTGGCTACCATAGAGGTCGCCCTCGTGGCCGAAGTCGGAGCCATGGATCTTACCGTGCGCGACGTGCTGTCGCTGCGCGCCGGGGACGTAGTCCGGCTGCAGAACACGCGGGTCAGCGATCCGATGGTGCTGAAGATCGGGAACCGGCCAAAGTTTCTCTGCAAGCCGGGACAGGTTGGAAGCAAACTTGCGGTGCAGATCATTGAGCAGCTGGAAGACGTCGACCAGGAAGACTTCGAAGAACTTGCTGCCGAAGAAGGAGAATAGGCATGAGCGATGGCTCGCTGTCCCAGGATGAAATAGACGCATTGCTGCAGGGTACCGGCGGAATGGATTTCGGCGGTGGAGCCGAGAGCGCCGACACCGGTGGGATCAGCGACGCCGAGCGGCAGGCGTTCTTTGCCACAATCAAAGAGACGCTTGGTTCGCAGAAGTCCAATTTTTCGATGCTGGTTACCAAGAACGCCTCGGTCGAGGCCTCCGGCGCGGAGGTTGTGACCCGAGACGCGCTGCTCTCGCGGCTGGATGATGAGATTGTAGAGATCGGGCTGGACTTCTCAGACGGCGTGGAAGGACGGCATCTCTACCTGATGGATTCGGCCTCGGCAATCAGGATCGCGTCCCCAATGATGGGCCAGGAGGGTGTCGAGCTCGACGACGCGGCGGTCAACGCGCTGCAGGAGGCGTTCTCGCAGGTCTCCGGTCCGGTCATCACCCAGCTTGGCGACAAGTCCGGCCAGAACATCATGACCGACGCTCCGGTGGGGCGCGTTGCCGCGAAACAGGACATCTCGTTCCCTGAGGGGAGTTTTGTCGCGGTCTCCTATCGGTTTACCGTTGAGGGGG
Organism: Spirochaetaceae bacterium; assembly: GCA_003558175.1. Taxonomy (GTDB): domain Bacteria; phylum Spirochaetota; class Spirochaetia; order DSM-27196; family PWMO01; genus PWMO01. Next base: position 1,427 of record PWMO01000123.1, on the reverse strand, counting down.
AACAGCCGGCGCAGATCACCGAACTGTACGACGCGGCGATCGTGAAAGCAGTAGCCGGCAAGGCGCAACCTGCCGCAGCCCAGCAGCAGGTGAGCCCGTTTGGCGGCGGCACCGCGGATTTTGGCGCAATGGGTGGCGGCGCGCCGCAGCAGGCGACGGCAGGGCAGTCAGGCGGCGGTCCGGCCGTGCAGGCGGTGCAGTTTCCCAATCTGCATCAGCAGGTGACCCAGACCGAGCAGGGCAATATCAGCTTGCTGATGGACGTCTACATGGAGATGACCGTCGAGCTCGGACGCACCAAGAAGCTCATCAAAGAGATTCTCGGCATGGGTGAGGGAACTATCATCGAGCTCGATAAACTGGCCGGTGAACCGGTAGACATCCTGGTCAACCACAAGCTCATCGCGAAGGGCGAGGTTGTAGTCATCGATGAAAACTTTGGCGTGCGCGTGACGGAGATCGTCTCGCCTATGGAAAGAGTGACAAATATGACGTAGAATAGCGGCGACGGTGATTCGGGCTGCAGACCGGTAGCCGTCGTCTGTTAGGGGAGGGGACACTGAAACAGCTACGCGTCTGGCTGGTGGTGCTGGCATTGCTGGCGTCACCGGCGGTCTATTCGCAGCCCGTTGAGTCCGCCGAAGAAGCGGCAGCCGAAGAAGCGGCTGAAGAGCGGGCTGAGAGAACGGAAAGAATCGACGAATCCACACTACTCTTTGACGATGCACCCGCGGCGGCGGACGGGCAGGACTTCGGCACCGCTCCCAGCCTTGGTCTGGGAGACTTTGTGCGAATGGTGCTCGTGCTGGCGCTGGTGGTTGCCGCGATCTACGGCATATTCTTCGTGCTCAAGAAGGCTTCGCTCGGCTCAACCTCCGACAGTGACCTGATCCGGCCGCTCGGCAGCAGAACCCTCCCCGGTAACAAATCGCTGCATCTCGTCGAGATCGGCCGTCAGGTGTTCCTCATCGGCGCGGCGGACCACGCCGTCAACCTGATCGCGGAAATCACGGACAAGGAGAGTATCGATCAGCTGGTGCTCGCCGCGGCAGCAACCGGGCCAGGCGCACGCAAGAAGAGCTTCTCGGAGCTTCTCGGCGGCGTGATCGGCACAGGGCGCTCCGAAACAACGGCATCGGCAGGAGCAACGGCATCGGCAGGTGGCCCGTTGCAGTTCATGAACCAACAGAAGGAGCGTCTGCGGAAGCTGCGGTAGCACCGATTCGGGCGGGAACGCCCGTCATTGAAGGGAGGGGATTTGAAAAAGCCGATTCTGCTTCTCGTTCTGGTGATCCTGCTTGGCGGTCTCGTGCCGACTGTCGTTTCCGCCCAGGAGGTTGCCGGCGAGGAAGCGTTGCGAATACCGTTTGTTGATCTCTCGATTCGCGAGCCTGACGGCAACCAGGAGGTGGCGCTGTCGCTGCAGC
>PWMO01000460.1 GCA_003558175.1 Spirochaetaceae bacterium | reverse complement strand
TTCGCCTGCCGGCACCTCTTCCTCTTCGGCCCCGGCGTCGGCTTCATCAGCAAACTGCTCGTCGCCCTCGTCTTCGTCGTAGTATTCCTCTTCGACAGCCTCGTCTTCCTGTTCGATGATCTCTACACTTTCGGAAATGATCTTCTTGATCTGGGTCACGTCATCGGCGCTGAGCCCCGGCAGCGCGGCGAGGTTTTCGTCGGTCAACGCTACGAGCTGCTCGATCAGTTCGATGCCGCTGGCCTTCAAGGCAGCGACAATACCGTCCGACACACCGGGAAGCTCCGCAATGCTGGTGATTTCGTCCTGTTCTTCGTCGTAATCCCGGAATAGTGCCGACACCGCCCGCTTGGTATCCGCTGAAATGTCCATCTCTGCGAACTGGGCTTCAGTCTTGACGTCGATGTTCCAGTCAACCAGGCGGTTTGCCAGACGGACGTTCAGCCCCTGCTTGCCGATCGCAAGGGACAGCTGGTTCTCTCCCACCACTGCCAGCGTTTGCCGCTTTGCCTCATCGAGCACGATTACGTGACTGACCTCGGCCGGGGAGAGTGCGTTCTTGATGAAAGTGCGCGGGTCGTTATCGTACTTGAGGATATCGATCTTCTCGCCCTCGAGTTCGCGCACAATTGCCTGGATGCGCACGCCCCTGAGGCCGACGCAGGCGCCGACCGGATCAACGTCCTCCCGGTTGGAGTAGACGGCGATCTTGGTGCGGTAGCCGGGTTCGCGTACGATCTTGTGGATCTCTACCGTCTTATCATAGATCTCGGGAACTTCAAGCTCGAAGATTCGGCGCACAAACTCGGTATGCGTGCGCGACAGGATGATCTGCAGACCGGCGGGCGTCTTATTGACCTCGTAGATCAGCGCCTTGATGCGATCATTTGGACGGTACACCTCGCGCGGCGACTGGTAGCGTTTCGGCATCAGCCCCTCGGTCTTACCGAGGTCGACAAAGATATTGCCGTTGCGTTCACGCTGATAGTAGCCGATGATCATTTCACCGACCTTATCGATGTACTCTGAATAGAGGGTGTCTTTCTGAATCTCACGCAGCGTTTGCTTGGCTTTCTGCTTGGCGCTCTGAACGGCAACGCGGTCAAAGTCCTTGGGATCGACTTCGATCAGAAGCTCGTCGCCGATCTCGGCCTCGGGACTATATGCCAGCGCTTCTTCCAGCGCGATTTCGGTAACCGGATCGTAGACGTCTTCGACAATCTCTTTGCGCGCGTTGAGACTGACACTGCCGTCTTCGTCGTTGAAGCGGACGATTGCGTTTTCGTCCGTACCGAACTTCTTCTTGTACGCTGCGAGCAGGAACTCTTCGATGGTACGGTGTATCAGCTCCTCCGAGATCCCCTTCTCCTGCACGAGAAGGCGGATAGCCTCGGCCAATTGTGAAGTCATCATGGTTGTGCTTTAGACCTCCTGTGAGTCATCAAGTCTGGCCTTCTGTATATCCGCGTATGCGATTCGCTGCTGAGTTCCGGCCTGGTCAATGGTTACTGCTTCTTCGTCACTGCCGGCGATAACTCCGCCAACCCATTCCTGCCCACTTTTACTGTACACGCGAACGCCCCTGGATTGGAAGATACGATACTCGCGTGGTAGCCGGATAATGCGTTCAATTCCGGGCGAACTGACCTCAAGGCGAAGATCACGATCAGGGTATATCGCTTCTATGCGCGGCGCCAGCATACGATGGACTTCGGCACATTGGTCGACCCCGATACCGTCTTGATGGTAGATCACCACCAGCACCCGCAGCACGTCCTTGACGATCTGCGCCCGCAGATCCACCAGCTGCAGACCGCTGCCGGAAACCACCGGTGTCATGTCCTCGTAAAGCTGGTCTTCCATCGACTGTTCGGTCATGGGTATCCTTCCCTGCAGGGGTGTGCGGTCCTGACCGCACCAACAAAAAAAGAGCCGGACTCCGACTCTTTTGACGCGTGACAAAAGGTTGTGCTAAGACAATACACAATCCACGTGGAAGTGTCAATCACGCGCCCGCCGTCACAAGTCCATGGCGATGGTGACCGCAAACACACGGGATACGCCTGCGTGCACGAGCGCCTCACAGCAGGCGTTGAGCGTAGCGCCGGTGGTGTAGACGTCGTCCACCAGGGTCACGCTTGCCCCAACCAGCTGCGGCGGCCGCGCCGGCAGGAGCTGGATCCGTCCCTGCAGGTTGGTCTGCCGCTCGGCGTAACTCAGTTCCTTCTGCCTGCGGGAGCGCCCACGCTGCAGGATGGGCCAGACCTGCGGGATCGGAGTCGGGTGGGCTCCACAAGAACGTCCGGATGCACTCGCGGCCACGGCCGCCCGGCGCATTGCCTGACAGAGCAGTAACGCCTGGTCCCAACCCCGTTTCCGCCTGGCCGTCGGGTGCCCGGGAACCGGCACCAGCGCCGATGCCGGACAGAGCTGCCGCTGCAGACCAAGCAGGCGCGGACCAAAGAGCGCGGCGAGCGACTGCGTCCCACCCGCTTTGAACGCCCGCAGCAGTTCGGCGCTGCGGTAGTCGTAGGCTAACAGCGAGCGATGCGCCAGGACCGCGGGCGAACGGTCGCGGCAGCCAAGACAGACCTCGATCTCAGACAGCAGCGGCCGCCCGCACCGCGAGCAGCGTTCGCCTTCCAGAAACTGCAGGCCGTCACGGCAATCGCGACACACCGGGTAGCAACCGCTCCGCCGGCCGAGCAGCGAGCGGCCGCACATCAGGCACGCTTCCGGCAGAACGGAGTCCAGTAGGATTTCTCTCAGCTTCTTTACCTTCATACCCCTACTTACTACAGAAAAAGGTGTACTGATTGCGGCTCAGGCGCTATATTGAAGCAACAATGCGCTACGATTACATCCTGGTTGGTGGCGGGGCTGCCGGTCGCAGCCTGGCGCTGCACCTCGCGCACTCGCCCCTTGCCGCCCGACGAATGCTGATCATCGACCCGCAGCCGAAGACCGAGAACGACCGCACCTGGTGTTTCTGGGCTCCCGATCCTACTCTGTACGAACCGATCATTCACCGCCGCTGGAACACGCTCAACTTCATCAGCGATGACCTCGCGCTGGAGCTCGACATCAGCCCCTACGAGTACCGGGTGATTCGCGGTATCGACTTCTATCGCTTCACCACCGAGCAGCTGACCCGCTGTGGAGTAGAGTTTCTCCAGGAGCGGGTCGACGCCATATCTGAAGCGGAAGGGACAGTCACCGTCAGTGCCGGCGGGCGGGAGTACCACGCCGACTGGGCGTTCGACAGCCGATGGGATGCCGTGCCGTATCACGGCGGCGTTGGCGGCAGTGCCGGGTCCGGCGCGACCAGCGCTCGTGCCGCTTCCGATTCCGGTGCCGCGACCGGCCGCGATGCACTTGCGGCAAACGTGCCGGACCCTCGGTACCACTACCTGCAACAGCACTTTCTCGGCTGGGTGATTCGTACCGAGCAGCCCTGTTTCGATACCTCGCGCGCGACGCTCTTTGATCTACGCACTCCGCAGAACGGGATCTTTCGGTTTGTCTACACGCTCCCGTTTTCCGAAACTGAAGCGATGTGCGAATACACCATCTTCTCGGCCGATCTGCTTCCACCGCACGAATACCGCAACGCGCTCGCCGACTACATCCAGACCTGCGTGGGTGCAGCCCATTCAGCCGCCAACGGATCAGCCGGCGGCCGGTCGGCACGCAAACGGTCGGCAGTCGATGAGGGCGCGGCAATCCGCTACCGGATCGTTGAAGAAGAAGCGTGCGTGATCCCGATGACCGATGAACCGTTTCCCCGCCGCGGCGGCAACCGCGTGATGCGCATCGGAACGCGGGGCGGCCGGGTGAAGGCGTCCAGCGGCTACGCGTTTCTCAGAATCCAGCGTGACAGTGCCGCCATTGTGCGGTCACTGCTGGAAACGGGGCAACCGTTTCACGGTCTTGTGCCGCCGCGCCGCTACAATACCTTCGATTCCATGCTGCTGCAGATTCTCCATCGAAACGGAGACCTGGGGAAACGGGTATTTACCGACCTGTTCCAGAAGAATCCGGTGCAGCGGATCTTTCGCTTTCTGGATGAAGAGGGATCGCTGTCGGAGAATCTTGCGCTGATGGCCACCGTCCCGTGGTGGCCGTTCATTCGCGCCTGGCTCAAATTGCGCCTGGGCGGCCGCGTCTGACGCAATCCGTCCCGATCGCGGAATACGGTAACTACATACAACGGCTGAGGTGAACGGTGATTCAGAACATTACGATTGCACTTGGTGAACTTCCGCTCGTATCGGTCATCTTTCTGGCACTCTGGCTTGTGGTGATGATCCTGGTTCCGGTCTTCAAGTGGATGTGGGGTTCGGGTGCCGAGCGTGTCGGAATCTCACTTGGCGTACTGTTTCAGGTGGCGACGGTGGTTGCACTGCTCGCGGTGACACTGCAGCCGCCGATTCTGCTGGCGGTTGCCGTGATGGTGCCGCTTCTGGGATGGCTGAGCGAGTTCATCGGTTGCCGCACCGGCGTGCCGTTTGGCCCCTACAACTACACCGAGGTGCTCCAGCCGCAGCTCGGCAGCGTACCGGTCATCATTCCGCTGGCGTGGCTGATGATGATGCCGCCGGCGTGGGCTCTGGCCGAAATACTGGTGGGAGACTCGCGGCCGCTGCTGTTCGCGCTGACCGCAGGGGTTGCCTTCACCGCCTGGGACCTCTTTCTGGACCCGCAGATGGTGCACTGGGACTTCTGGCGCTGGCACCGCCGCGGCCACTATTTTGGCATTCCGCTGATCAACTTTGCCGGCTGGCTGGCGGTGTCCACGCTGATCACCGCCGTCATCTATGCACTGCTGCCGATCGGCTCCCTTCCGGTGCGTGCGCTGCTGCTGATGTACGCCATCACCTGGATTCTCGAGACAATTGCGCAGGCGCTGTTCTGGAACCTGCGTGGCAGCGCGGCGGTGGGGTTTGTTGCCATGGGCGCGTTGGTCGTTGCGGCCACTGCAGCGCTGTGAGAGCTATCGCTTAGGCAACGAGAGCGACGCGCGCTGTCGCCGGGGTTCGCGCGCACCGCCCACCGGCCTCCCACTCGATCCCCGGCCTCGCGCTCAGTCCCCGGCCTCACTCTCGTTGCGCAGCAGCGATCGCCAGCGAGCGAGGCCGTTCAGCGCGTCAAGCGGGGTCATTGACTCAATATCCGTTGCCGCGATCTCGCGCATCACCAGTTCCGCGCCGCTGAACAGTTCTCCCTGCCGCTGCGACCCGGCGCGGCGCGCGGCGTCGGACGGAGCGCCGGGAGCGGACTCGGCCGCGCTCCCGGAGCCGGGATGAGCCTGGAACTGCGGGGCCAGCTGTCGCGCGCGCACCAGTACCGCCGGCGGGAGCCCCGCCAGCTCCGCAACGTGAATCCCGTACGAGTTTCCGGACGGGCCGTGGGTGACCCGCTTCAGAAACACAATTGCGTCCCGCTCTTCCGCCACCGCCATCGAGAGGTTGATCAACGCATCCGAACGGATGTCGGTAAGTTCGTGGTAGTGGGTCGCGAAGAGCGTTCGCGCTTTGACCTGCTGCAGCAGGTGCTCGCAAACGGCCCATGCGATTGCCAGGCCGTCCTGCGTGCCGGTGCCGCGGCCCACCTCGTCCATGATAACGAGGCTCTGTCCGGTCGCATTGCGCAGGATGTTTGCCGTCTCGGACATCTCAACCAGAAAGGTTGACTGCCCGCGGGCAATATTGTCCGAAGCGCCGACGCGACAGAAGATGCGGTCAACAACGCCCAGCTGCGCTTCATCCGCCGGAACAAACGAGCCGACCTGCGCCATCAGCACAATCAGGGCGTTCTGCCGCAGGAACGTAGACTTCCCCGCCATGTTCGGCCCGGTAATCAGCGCAAAGCGCCGGCCGTCAAGCGTGAGATCGTTGGGGACAAAGCTCCCCGGGGCGCCGTAACGTTCTACCACCGGATGGCGCCCGCCGCGCACCTGCAGCCGGCCACCGGACTCAACCGTCGGCCGTACGTAGCCGTTGCGCGTGGCCGCCCAGGCAAAAGACTGCAGGCAGTCGATGTGCGCCAGGTGGCCACCGACCACGCCAATCGGTGCCAGTGCCCGCGACACCTCGGCGCGCACCTGCAGAAAGAGGGTGCGCTCAAGCTCAACGATGCGTTCCGACGCTTCGTTCAGCTTCGATTCAATCTCGCCGAGCTCCTCGGTGGTAAATCGCTCCGCTGAAGCCACCGACTGCCGCCGGATGAAGTACTCAGGTACCTTTGCCGCAGCACTCTTGCCGACCTCGAAGAAGTAGCCCAACACCCGGTTGTGCCGCAGTTTCAGCGAACCGATGCCGCTGCGATTGCGCTCGCCATCCAGGTATTCGGCGAGCACCGAGCGGCTGTTGTCGCGCAGCGCGCGCAGTTGATCGAGTTCCTGGTTGTAGCCGTCGCGAATCAGGTTCCCCTCGGTCAGCAGCACCGACGGGTTCTCGGCAACTGCGCGATTCAGCAGCGCAACCGTTTCATCGATCGCGCTTCGCCCGGAGGCCGAACCGGCAATACCGCCTGCAGCGCCAAACCACCCGGGCAGCAACTGCTCGATACTGAGTGCACGCTCCAGCGTCGAGCCAATGGCCACCAGATCCTTGGCGTGCGCGCGCTCCAGCGCGACCCGGGCGGCAAGCCGTTCCAGATCGAGCAGCGCATCGAGCTCGTCGCGCAGTCGGTTCAACACCATCTGGTTGTGATACAGTTCCGCTACCCGCTCGAGCCGCTGATTGATCTGATCGGGGGACCGCAGCGGAGCCAGGATCCAGCGCCGCAGCAGACGCGCCCCCATCGCACTTCCGGTGTAGTCAAGCACCGACAGCAGCGAGAAACGCCTGCCTCCCTCGCTGATGCTCTGCAGCAGCTCAAGATTCTTCTGCGTCGACTCGTCAAGTACGACCACCTGATCGTCCCGGTAGACTCGCAGTTCACGCACGTGGGGCAGGAGTCCGCGCGCGGTGTCCTCGATATACTCGAGCAGCACGTTGACGCAGTGCAGTTCGGGACCATCATCGCTGACGCCGAAACCCTCCAGAGTAGACACTCCGAACAAGTCGCTCAAGCGGCGTCGGGCCTG
>PWMO01000435.1 GCA_003558175.1 Spirochaetaceae bacterium | reverse complement strand
GCGGCCGAGGCCACCGTAGATCGGCGCGTAGTCGGTGATGCCGTCGGGCCCGAAGGTTTCGAGGATCGCGGCCCGGCTCTCGAATTCGACCGCAGCGCCGAGTGTATCGCCGACGGCGCCGCCCAGTAGGCAGCCGGGAAAGCGATCGCGCGATGCGGTTGCCCCGTTGGTCGGTTGCGGCTCAGTGCTTGCGGTCGAGTCCATGGTGCTCCCGCTTGTGACTTCCGGTGTTCCCGTAGCCGGAATGGGTCTACCAGCATATCCCCGCCGGTGGCTCACAGAGAGTGAGCCTGTGCGCGCCGGCCGAAAAGTCGCGCAACAATCGCCCAGAATCTTTAGTCCGCTGATTTTCGCCACCATATTGATGTTTCCGATTACTACATCCCAGAGAAGACGATTTAGAGTCTACGAGCGGGGACAAGTGGCAAGATTAAACCCGTACGTTCACGAGTCCGCCGCCGGTGGTGAAATGAATCAGCGTTTCAGCGACAGGCTTGCCGCTGATTGCTTCGACCGCCTCTTTGTATGCCGCGAGCTGACCGCTATACGCTTTGGCGAGGACCTCCCATGTGGACCTCGGCTGCGGATTCGATTTGTGATCCACGATGGTCCAACTCTCGGGCATTTCAAGAGCAAGATCGATCTTGCCACTCTGCAACTGCCCGTTCGGCAATTCCCGAGAAAACGGCAACTCGGTATGGACCCGCGCACCCGGGTACTCATCCGCGAGCCATGTTGCTAGCCGTTCGCCCATCGCGCGTAGATCTTCGGGACCCGCAAGAACAGATGGATACTGTGACAAGATCGCCTGGATCTCGTCAGTGCCCACGCTTGTGCTGGAGAGGAATACTGCCAAGCAATGGTGTATCGCCGTCCCCAACTGTTCCATGTCAGTCGACCCACCTATATCGAGCCTGACCCCAAAATCGTGCCGTACCGCTGTTGCGGCCATTGAAATCGGCTCTTCAGAAGACGGCGGGCGCAGGAATGGCAGCTTGGCCGAGGCTTTTCCGCTCGTTGCGGGTAGCCAGTGGCGTGTTCTCGCGGTTGTCGAGCCAGATACAAGGATGTCTTCGTCGAGCTCCTCCAGTGCCGTCGATAACGTCTCACCATTGCTGAGGGTGAGTGGGCCTCCGGATACAGGGAACAAGTCGGATGCCAGCAGCGACAGCCACGTGCCTACCGGATTGTCGCCCTCCTGAGTAAGAATCAACTGATCGCGGGCGCGCGTCATGCCCACATACAACAACTGGATACCTTCGTTTCGAGCTTGTTCGTCGGCATCTGACCAGTCCTGGGTCTGCTGCACTGCCGACGACAGTGGATCGTTGCCTTTCTGCTTGGGGAAGGGGTTGGGCCAGTAGCGCACGCTGCGCCCAGCCAAAGGGTTGTTCCAATCAAAAGGGCAATTTGCGGTGCGGATGCTTACGCCAAACAAGGATACCTTGAGACCGCTGTTCAAGCTGTTGCAGATGACGATGGGCCATTCCAAACCTTTGGCGCTGTGGTAGGTTCCGATATAGACGGCATCGCCGGGATTGTCGGCTTGCTGGTCCAGCAGGTCGCCCTCGAGCATACGCAGCCAGAGCAGGAACCCGGTTACCGTGCCTGCGAGGTGGTGTGAACTGCAATGGTCACCGTACTTGTCTGCCAACGCCTTGAGCTGTTGCAGGTTGGCGAGCCTGTGCTCGGTCAAGCGCCTTGACTCTTGCCAGCCGAGTACCACCCGGTGCAAGTCGGAAACCTGGATTGCCAATGACAAAGCTTCAGAAGGACTGAGTATGCCGATATCCTGTCGCGCTTCAGACAGCCGGGCGAGTATTGGGTCGGCTTGGTTGGTCCAGTCATGCCCTGCGCCGTTCTCGACGGCACTGATCCGGTCGGCAAGCCACGATTCGGCATTCGCCCCCCTGGCAATGGAGATGATTTCAGCCGCTGCAAGGGAGTCGCTCGGATCCGCCAGCCGGCGCAAGCACGCCAGTGCCAGTGTGACCTCCGGTGTCTCCAACAGACCGATGCGCGAAAGGGCAACCGGCACGCCGCGTTTCACCAAGAAGCTTGCAACCCTCGGAAGTTCGTCGTTGGCCCTGCACAGCACAGCGATGTCCCGCCACTCGGCATGGCGCGCAACCTTGGCGCGCTTGTCCCATATCTGTGTACGATTCTCGTGAATCTTTTGGACACCCGCAGCCAGGGCACTGGCGCGTTTATCCTGATTGCTGCCGTTGAGTTTCCACCATGCCAGCTCCGGCGTTGGGAGGGTGTAGTTGGCTTGCGGGGCGAGCTCAACTTGGTCTCGACCCATGAGGTGCGAGAACGCTGGTGCGAAAATCTCATTGCACAGGTGGACTAGGCCACCGCGCGACCGCCATGACTTACCCAGATTTTGCAGGGTGCCTCCGCCATTCTTGACGTGCTCTATGACGTCGAATGCGAGCTTCGGGTCGGCGCCGCGGAAACCGTAAATGGACTGTTTGGTGTCGCCGACGAACAAGACGTCGTCGGCGAGGGTCGCGAGTTTCTCGAACAGTGCAAGCTGGATAGGGCTGGTATCCTGAAACTCATCAACCACGAGAAATTTCAATTGCTCCTCGATGCGGCGACGAACTATTGGACGACCCAACGCATTCAACGCCAAGACTTCTTGGTCGACGAAGTCCACGAGACCGCGCTGCGCCTTGAGCTCTGCGAACCGCTGCATGGCTGTCTGCGCCGCACTGAACAGTTTGGTGATGAACGCGGCTACGTCCGATTGGAATTCCGGATTGGCCAGTACTCGTGACGCATAGGTTTTGACGTCCGCTAGAAGGTGTTCCTCCTTCTTGCCCGCTTTGAGCTTCTGGATCTGGACCCAGTTTTCCCAAGTGATCGTGCGCTGGCTCAGTATGCGTGCGATGGTGTCCAGCGATCCGAGAAGTCCTTTCGTAGGCCCAACGAAAGCCTGCGCAGCACTGAGCGCAGTCTTCAGTTCGGCTTTTAATCCGGCGAGAGTGATGGCCGAATTGCGAGGTGGGCAGTTCCGCAATAGGTCATTGATAGATTCAGTCGCCGCCTGAGCCAGTTTGCCATTGTCAATGCCATTCAGGCGAGCGGCTTCGACAATACCAAGGATCTCAGTTGACCAAGACTCGATGCTCAGCTTCTGTGCAAGGTGATTGAGCTCGATGGTTTCCTGTGCACTTAAGCTCTCGTCCAGAGCTTCGGCGAGCAAAGCGTTTTTGTCCGCAACGTCTATAACGCGTTGGGTTGGCGATAAGCCGAGTTCAAACGCAAACTCGGAAAGCAACTTGCCGCACACGCTGTGCACAGTGCCGATCCGGGCATCAGAAAGTCCGATGGCGGATTCGGTCAAACCCTGTCTCAGCAGGCGCCCGCTGATGCGGCTTACCAACTCGTCCGCAGCCTTCACGGTGAAGGTCACCACCATGAGATTCTTGGGGGCGATTTGGTTTTTCGCCAACCGATCAGCGATCTCCATCTCGATACTGTGAGTCTTGCCGGATCCGGCGCTTGCGTGATTGAAAACCATGTTCATGTCGATTCACTCCCCGATCTGTCCGGTCAGGACGCGCCAGATGTTGACTCGCTTATAGGTACGGCCCCAGGTATTTCGTTCTTGCTTTCGCGCTTCTTCCTCCATAGAGAGGATTGGCAAGGTGTCGGTGGGAGGTTCTGAATCATCGTCAGGCCGAACGGCTCCATAGGTCACCTCCACGCGGCCTTTGGAGAGTTGTGCGCAGCGCCAATCCGTGGTCTTCATGAAGGCCTCCCAGACCTGTGCTGCGGTCTTGGATGGATCGGTGGGTTCAGCGACTCTGGCGGTCGGAAAAACCGTATTGCCGGTGCACAGCAGGTTTCCCGAGCTGAGAATGAAATAGGCAACCTCTGCGACCTGGTTTGGCGTCAAGGTGGCGGCCAAGTGGGCGTAAGTGGCAAGCTGCACATGCACCCCGTCCTTGAGCTCAGCCAGGTAGCGTTTTTCGCTCGCCCACTTCATGTCGATGATGACCCAGCGACCGTCATCGAGCTGTCCCAGCACGTCGATAGAACCCTCGATCTCGGTGGCTCCGAGAGATCGTGAAATCCGGCGTTCGATCTGTACGTTCGCGACGTTGGCGGCGGCGAGGTGCTCCAGCAGTCGGTGGATCGCGTGGCCGAGCAACGTCTGAAACTCAAATCGCTCGGCCCTCTTGCCTGGCGCCGCCATCGGCAACGCGAACTCTTTGATGAATCCGTCGATATGGTCGTTGAGCCAGGTTTCGATAAGGGAGCGCGGGGTGGCACTGCCATTCCACGGGTTGGCCATGAACCAAGACTCAATGATGCGATGCGCAAGGTTGCCTTTGAGACGCGCGTCCACGGGCAGGTCCACGGCTGCGCCTTGAGTGAGTCGAGCCGGATACCTGAGGCAGTACTCGTGCGGTTTCAGTGCGAGTGCCGATAAACCGCTGTAGGACTCGGTGTCTCTGGGACAGTTGATGGCCTTGTCCAGGCTCCACCAGCGTGCCGCGGTGGGCAGCGGGCGGTCCGACACCACGGGTGCCGGGATTTCAGAGAGACGTCCTTCGATTAGGTCTTGTTCGAGGGAAGACCAGCAGGCATCGCCAAGGTGCCTCGTCAGTTGCAGGCGGAGCAGGTCGGGCGACTCATCGAGCGTGATCAGCGTGGCCGATTCCTTGGGGAGCAGAATGGCCTGCATTGCTCGTTGCAGCGAACCAGACCGGCGGGCTGTCAGCATTGCCCCGTCCGGATAGTCCGGCATCGCCGACAGCTCCATCGCATCGAAAGGGGGATGCTCCTCCTGCCGCTGGATCGCAATTCCCCACCAGACCAGATCTGCGGGTGAAGAAGGCGACAATCTCGCAGCTTCTGCGGATTCGGTGGCATTGAGGTCGGAAACCGAGCGGATATGGCGGTGCGTCGAGGAACCCGAGCCGTTCGCGATATCCAGCAATCGTTTCAAGCCATCCCGGTTGATTTGTGGTTGTCCCCAGGCGCGTAGCGCTTCGCCGAGGGCATCTGCCGCATCGAATGCCGCGAGGTAATGTTTTGCGTAGGTGGATGCGGGATCAATGGCGTAGCTCCGTTGCCAGTACAACTTCACCTGATCGGCCAGTTCGATGGCGATGCCGAGATCCATATCTTGGGCATCGCCAGCTATCCCAACAGGTAGCCAATTCTCGATGCTGCTGCGCAGGTTGGCTTCCTCGATTTTCGGATCCTGATCGATTTGGGCGACCACGTAGTCATCAATCGCCTGTTTCCAAGCGGCAGTGTCGTGACCGGGGAGGTCGCCGAACCGGCGCGCAAGTCCTCTGCGAAGGCGCTTGTGCGGGCCTACGGGCAACGTGAGGTACTTCAATAGGGCCTCGGCGCCCGGTGGCGACCATGCGCATTGAAGGACCAGCGGCAGCATTTGGCTGGGGGCGCGCCAATGTGAACGTTCCCCCATCCCGGGATCGGCGAATCCGTTCGCGACCAGCGCATCGTTCAGCAAAAAATGCTCGGCGCAGGCAATCAGCAGGTGATCGGGCGTAGTGGCGAGCAGGGTGCCCACATAATTGGCACCCGTGTGGGCTTCGGCGCACTGATACAACCGCAGCGTTCCGTCGCCAGAGACTGTCATTGGCTTGCCAGGCGACTCCTGGCCGATCAACTGGCGTTGCAGTCTCCCCAAGTCGGTATGCGCCGCCGCATTGGGAGCGATCACACGCGGTACCTCGGTGATCGTGACGCCTGCCTGCTCTAGTGCATTGAATAACAGCCTGTAGGGGGTATCCCACAAATTGCGCGCGTCGTGCAACTCGATCTCTTCGACGACCGCGGCAATGGTATTCGCTGCGCCAACCACGCGGCCAATTCGCTCCGCCGCACAGGGTGCGAGGTCCTTGGCATAGGGCTCGACCTCGGCCAGATCGCCGAGCCGCCCAGGGGAGCGGGCGCCGGGTTCGGGCCGCCAACCATGTCCGATGGCAAAATCCCGCCAGGCCAGAAGTGTTTCAGCGCTGGCCAGCGGATCGGTGGCGAACGACGCATGGTAGAAGCGCGCCGCCGTGTCTGCGGATTTTAGTGCGTTCATGTAGCTCACGACGCGCGCTGCGTAAGACTGTGTGGGCTCGACCAGCCCCGCACGGAATTCGAGCTCGCGCAACAGCCCGTCCTCGCCGCACAGCAAGGTGTTGAGCATTGGCGGCACCTTGAGCGGGTGCCGGCCGTCGTAGCCGAAGCCGGTGATTATTTTCATGTTTTCAACCCCTGTTGATCGCGGGCACGACCCCGGTGGTCGCACTACTCAAGACCAACGGTGCTTTCACCTTCGGCCGATGTTGCCCCTTCAGCCGTCGGTGCCGGTCTGCATCCACCAGCCGCAGGGAACGGGTTGCGGCAGTGAGGGTGTTATGGAAATCGACAAAGCTTTTCGCGATGGCAGATGTGGCGAACTCGGTCACGAGGCCGTCAGCCCCATGCTGATGTATCCAGTCCGTGGATGGCTCGTTACCCTTCAGTCGCTCGGACGCGATCCATGCATGCAGCACCGACTGGAAGATGGTGGGCGGTGCGTGATCGACATGCATCTCGGCGAAGGCGCACCACCGACCAGACACCTCGCATTGCATGAGGTTGTCGTTGTTCGACTGTTCGGCGAACAGTGCGCGCTTGGCTTCGTGCAGATACGGGTATATCGCGTGTCGCGCGGCGCCCGCGATATCTTCAACAAGGGTGCGGTGCCGGGACTCGAGCGCCCAGCGGTAAGAGAAGTCCACGGCTGTACCGTCCGTACGAACCACCCAGAACCCGGTCGTTGTGCCGCCATTGACCTTGTTGTCACGGATTTCGAAGTGCGAGATGCCAACACCGGCTTTTTCAGCGTAATCGATGTGTCGAGCCAGCAGTGACAGCAGCAGGTCGTGGTCGTCGCCGGTCAACGGGCAATATTTTTCACGGCCATATAAGATTTTCCGGATTGCTTCTGCCGCGGCTTTTTTCGTGGGGTAAGTCACCCCGTTGAGTTCGATCGGTACGCGCTTACCCATGGTTCTTCTCCAGTTTCAGCGTTGTGACTTCGCGATCCAGCGATTCAATGTCCCGCGTCAGGTGCGTGGTCATCGTGTCGGCCTTCTCGACGATCTTCTGGCCGTTGCTCCGAACCGTCT
>PWMO01000099.1 GCA_003558175.1 Spirochaetaceae bacterium | reverse complement strand
GTGAGAGCGGTGGTGCCGGCCAGGGCGGCGGCGGTGGGAGCGGGGGTGAGATAGCCTCGAATGTGCACTGTGTGACCTCCTACACAGTACACCACAGGAAATTTTCTGCTGCTTCATTTTTGACAACAAAATCGGCACCATTTTCTACGGAATGGACCGTGATCGAACTGAACTGATCATGTGGTTGCAAAGTGCAAGGGCAGAATCCCCCTCGGGAAGGAATTTCAGTTTGCACAGAACAGCGCAGACACGGAGCGCGTGCGTTCCCGCACGAGTTCAACCATGTGTCACCGATAGTATCCCAGTGCTGCCAGGCAAGATCGAGTCTTTCGAACGTCGCGGCATCGCTGCCAAGAGAAACGGACAGTCGCGGAACATACAGCAGAGGCTGTTGTCACCGTTTTTGTCGTCGGTGTCGTCCAAGGCCATGAGCAACCACGTTCATCCCGCATATGAATGACCACGTTGTGGGCAGACGGCTGTAAACAGTGTTAACGAAGCGCCTAGATCGTTACCACCACGCCGGCCCGTTCAAGGCGGGCGGCCGCGCCGGCGGCTGAAGATCAATGGCGCTCGGTGCTTCGACGACGGTTGCTATCTTTCACTGTAACAGCGAAATACAACCGCACTGAGTACGGCGCCCGCGGCGCCTCAGGTTTTCCGGCCGTGCTGGCTTGATTTGTGGTCCAATTCTTGCAAAGGGTGCGCAACACAACCTGGAGGATTGCATGCGCAGTACACGCTGGAGAGCTTTCAAAATGACGATTCCGTTAACCACACCGTCGGCCGCGCGGACCCGAGCGTCCGTGCCGGCGGCGATTCTGTTGCTGGCGTTGCTGGTAGCGATGGCCCCCGCGGTTGGGGCGCAGGAAATCAGCTCGATCTTTGATCAGTCGGTCGACCGGTCGCAGTTGCGAGTCAGCCGTATCGCGGTTATTCCCAATCGGTTGCCGCTCGTTCTGCAGGAGGCTGAGAAGTGGCGCCGTACCAATTTCGAAATCATCCGCGACTATCTTGAAGGCCACGGCTTTGACGTCGTGCCGTACGATCTGTCGCTGCGTGCCGCCATAGAGGCGAACCTTCCGCTTGAAGACACCTTCTCTTCCGAGGACAAGCTTTTCGCGTTCAGCGAGGCCACCGGCGCCGATCTTGTCATCATGCCGTACTACGGCACGGCGTTCCGATCTTCCAACGTGCTGCTGTTCATCAACCGCTTTCGTTATTCTTCAACGGTCAGTTTTCAGGTCTATTCACCTCAGGCCAACGTCTTCTTCCACCGTGCGGACGCGGCGGCTGAAGTGGGCTACAGCCAGGGGTACGGCTTTCTGGCCGGAGCGGTGACCACGGCGGTCGCGCCCGAGTCGGCCCAGATCGGCCTCGGCCTGATGGCGGCGGATGCCCTTTGGGGGCTCTTGAATTCGCTGCGATCGATTGACTCCTGGCACGAGCGCGCATTCCAGCGCGCAATTCCGCAGGCGCTCGAACCACTGGTGTCGTTTCTTGGCACGCCGTCCGCGGCACTGAGTGCACCCGTTTCTCCCCCGGTTACCGCCCAACCGCCCGTAGACTCTGAAGAAGACCAGGACGCCGGCCCACCCGCGGACGACCAGGCCCGCGAGCAGGTTGCGGAAACCCCCGCACCCGAAGAGCGCGCGCCGGCGCCACGCCAGGAGCCCGACCGCCGCTCCCCCACGGCAAACTACCTGGGCCTGCGTGTCGGCATTGCACCGGGCCGTGTCTTGACGGATCAGTACTTCTGGGACGTCCCGACTGACTCGTTCGAGCCGACGGGCGACTGGGGCTTCACCGCTGATCTGGCGCTCGAGCTCGGCTTCAGCGAGAACCTCGCAATCCAAACGGAGCTGGGTGCGACGCTCCACTACTCGTGGGCAGATTACGAGGGGCCGCTTGGCGACCAGGATGACGTAGAGCTTGGTGCCGATCTGCTGCACCTCTCGGTTCTGGCCAAGCCCAGACTCATAACTCAGGGCCTTACGCTGTATGGACTCGCCGGCCCGATGGTGACAATCGTCCTGGGCGACGTTTACGGCGGCGGGGACAGTCAATGGCAGCAGTTCGTCAACAATGTGCTTGATGAAGAAGAGTCCCGCTCGCCCGACAATCGCATTGGCCTGGGATTCGCCGTCGGGGCCGGCGTAGGGCTGCATCTCGGGCGCGGACAGCTGGTGTTTGATGCGGTCTATCGCCGCACGCTGACCAGTGCATTCGACGACTTTGACTACAAGTTTGCCTGGACGTCAATCACAGCCGGCTACCTGTTCCGCCTGCCGTAGGAAGCAGCCTGGAACCATGAGAAGAGCACCCTTGCTGGCGGCGTTGGTAGCATTGATCCTCGCAGTGGGCAATGCGCCCCCGCTGCGGGCGCAGACCGTTGCCGTCCAGCCGCTTGAGTTTGCGCACGGACTTCCGGCGTACGCCTGGCTTTCGGACTACCTTGCGCGCGCTCTGACGGTGGAGGTAGCGAAGATCGACGGAGTGCGTGTGGTTGACCGCACCAGTATGGAGGCGATTCTGCAGGAGATCGAGTTCGGCTACAGCTCTTTGGCCGATCGGTCTGCTGCGGTGCGGTTCGAAGGCTTCGCAGTTGCCGACCACCTGCTCACCGGCCAGTACGCGGTGCGCAGGGATAGGGTTGACATCGACATCCTGTTGCTCTCGGTACGCAGTGGCGAAGTTCTGCTTGGACTGTCGGAAAGCGCTCCCGCAACGGAGCTGCAGGCAGTCACCGAGCGAGTGGCCGACGGTATGGCAGCGTACTGGGGGAAGGCGCGCCGGGGAGTATCGGCTGCGGCACCACGTGGCGACCTCGCGGCACTGCGCGTTGTGGACCGCGCCGAGGCACTGCACGACGAACTGCCGTTTCATGCGCTCCATCCGCGTCGCCGCCGTATGCTGCAGGATTTTCTGCGAACCGCATCGGACCTGGAAACCGTGATGATGCAGGGGTACGCGCCGCCGCGAGTAGTCTATCTTGCGGGGGTCTTTTACCTGCAGTCGGAAGAGTGGGAGAGAGCGCGCAGCTACTTTGAAGCGCTCGCCGACCCGGATTCCGGTGACCCTTCGTTTGGTCTTGTCGGCCTTGGCGACCTGGCGCGGTTCCGTCACGATTTCCACGCGGCTGAGCGCTCCTACCGGCGTGCCCTCGAGCACGAACCGGCGGCCGCCGGAGCACACTACGGTCTGGCGCTCTGCGCCGAGGCGTACGGCAACAGGATCGAGACCGCCTACCACCTGCTGCGTCTGGCCGAGATCGAACCCCATCACCGGTTTCTGCTGCGACGCCTTCAGGGCACTGCGGCTGATCTCAGCGCCGCTGCCGGCTCCGGCCGGTTGTCAATTGTCGCTGACGCGCTGCGCGGTATCCAGCTACTTGAAGCGGGCCGTCCGAGCGAGGCCGCAAGGCAACTGGCGCGCGCGGGAGAGCTGTTTCCCGATCTCTACCTGGTGCCGTTTGCCGAGGGGCTCTCGCACTTGAGTGCCCGGTCTCTTGGCCCGGCCGAGCGCGCCCTGCGGCACGCCTGGTCGCTGAACCCCACCTATCCGCCCGTGCATAAAGCGCTCGGTGAGCTCTACGTGCTCACCGGGCAGTGCCGTCCGGCAGTCGACCATCTGCAAACCTATCTCTACACCGCAGCCGGCGGCGAAGACTTCGCCACGGTGCGCGCCTGGATCCGGTCGTGCGGAGGAACGCCATGACACGCCCGGACGTTCAACCTGGTCACCGTGTTGTCCTCCGTCTCGTTCATCTGCCGGCCATTGTCGCGCTGACGGTCGTCCTGTTTGCAGCATGCGTCGCTCCCGTGCCCCAACAACCGAGTGCCCCGGGTCCGGCCCCCTCGGCTCCGGCTCCTTCGGCTGAGGAAGCGGAGGCGCGGCTCGCGCAGCTGTGGGAAGCCGGCAACCAGTTTGAAACCGACCTCCAGATCACCTTCGCGCTGCGCACCTACGTCGAGCTGCTGGCTACCGCCGCACGGTACGAGAACGCCGTGGAATCCGAGCGTACCGGTGAACTGCGCCGCGCCGCATTGGCTCGCCTCGCCGCACTGGAGACACGCATGAATCTCTCCGGTCACGATAGCTGGTACGGTGCAGACGGTTCTCGCCGCGCCGGCTCCGTTGCGGCAGTGGCGGCGATGCAGGGACTGCTGCCGGACGTACTGTTGACCTACGAATCTGGCTTCGGTCTGCTGGCGCTGGAAGGCGCACCGGTTACTTTCCGCGTTGCGGAGGGGCGTGCCGAGGTCGACCCGGTCGTGCGAACGTCACCGTTCGGGAGGGCCGGCACCTCCGTGCGCAACGCCGATGCGGCACAGGAGGCGCTGGTGATCAGCGTTGGGGTAGAAATCGAGCACGAGGGATACGTGCATCAGTTCTCCTCCCTGCAACTTGACTTTACCTATGTCGCGGCGCCAGGCACGGCGTCGGTCGTCGCGGTTATCACCGCGGACGATGAGTCACGGCTCCGGGACGAGGCGATCGAGCGCGCCGTTGCGCAAGCCCTGCAGCAGACCGCACCTCAGATCGAGTTTGTTCAGGCACCCAACGAGCTCCTGCGGCTCGAAGCGCAAAGAACCGCCGCCGGCTCGGTCATGCCCTCAATCATCGCGGCGGCGCTCGATCAATCGCATGCGGTTGGCTACCTCGTGGTGGTGCATCTCGAGATCCACGCCGCTGAACAGCTCCGGTTGGGAGAGCGACTGTTTGATCTCTGGCGCACGCGCGTCGCTGCGTCCGTTTCGCTGTTTGCTACCGCCACCGGATCACGTCTCTACGCGCTTGACCCTGCAGTGCAGGAAGAGGGGCAGGGCGCTTCGGCCGCGGATGCGCGTGCCGACGGTATCGATCGTGCGACGCGTGCCGTTGTCGGCCGCATCCTGGACGAACTCCCGTTCTCCCGTTTGCGCTTCCCCGCTTCGCCTGCGCCCGTGCCATGAACCGCGCGGTGCGGGTGTGTTACTCCGCTCGTGGCAGGGCTTCAGAGTCGTGTACGAGCGGCTTACCGGGGCTCAGTAGGCCGATTCCGTCTGCTCCAGGTGTGCGCCGATTGGGTCCTCAAAGGTGGCCCAGAGTGCCGGCCCCTGTGCCAGCTCTTCATCCGTGAGCAGACACGCCTCAAGTCCGCGCGCAATTCTTTCGCGCGCTGCACGATCCATCTGAATCCCGATGTATACGATCTCCTGCCGCCGATCGCCCCACTCCCCGTCAAACTCAGCTCGAATTCTGTCGCGCAGCTCGGCCTCTTCCGGCCAGTGCTCTTTCGGCACCGCCGCCCACCAGTAACCGGCAAGATCGATTTGCTTGCGCGGCCCGGCCTGTGAGAAGAAGAATGTGGCTTCCGGGTGGGTTGCGATCCAGAAGAACCCTTTCGCTCGCACCACATTCTGCTGGTCTGCCTCCCAGTACGAGGCCAATCGTTCCGGATGAAAGGGCTTGCGAGAGCGGAACACAAAACTGGAGATGCCGTACTCCTCGGTCTCCGGCACGTGCGCCGCGTTCAGTTCTTCCTGCCACGCGTCGCTGTCCTCGGCGCCCTCGAGGTCAAACAGTCCGGTGTTGAGAATCTGCGACAGTTCAACCTTTCCGTACGACGCACTGATCTGCCGGGCGGTGGGATTGAGCGCCTTCAGGATGTGTGCAATCTTGCCGGCGGTCTGTTCGTCTACCAGATCGATCTTGTTGAGGACGATCACGTCAGCAAACTCAATCTGATCGGTCAGCAGATGCACCACGGTACGTTCGTCATCCTCGGTAACCTGTTGCTTGCGGTCTTCAAGCATGTCGTGAGAAGAGAAATCGTCGAGAAAGCGCGAGGCGTCGACCACCGTCACCATAGTGTCGAGCCGTGTCAGATCACGCAGACTCAGCTCGTCTTCGTCTTCGAAGGTGAACGTCTGCGCAATCGGGAGCGGCTCCGAGATACCGGAAGACTCAATCAGGAGGTAGTCGAACCGATTCTCCCGAGCGAGACGCGAAACCTCTTTCAGCAGGTCGTCGCGCAACGTGCAGCAGATACAGCCGTTTGACATCTCGACCAGCGTTTCCTCGGTACGGCTGAGGGCCGCACCCTGCACCAGAGAGGCATCGATGTTGATCTCGGACATGTCGTTGACGATTACCGCAACGCGCAATCCCTGCCGGTTTCCGAGAACGTGATTCAGCAGTGTGGTCTTCCCGGAACCGAGGTAGCCCGAAAAAACGGTTACCGGCAGCCTGTCTCTCATGGTCAAGCCTCCCCGCGCAGAACACGCCTCAGCAGCGAAGCGTTCGCGCACAGCAACAAAGCTTTCGCGCACAGCAGCGTATCACAAGGTAATACCCTTTGCAACAGTATTCTCCGGCGAAGTAGCCGATGCCCGCTTGCCCGGGGCGCGTGCTCGTGCGTACCTTTGCTGCATGAAAAAGCGCTACACCCTGGGTAAGACCGATATCGAGATCACGCCGATCGGACTCGGCACCTGGCAGTTCTCACGCAGCCGCGGCCTGGCGGGCCGCTACTGGGCTGCCGTTCCGCAAGAGACCGTGGTGGAGATCGTGCGTGCCACGCTCGAGGGCGGCATCAACTGGTTTGACACCGCCGAGGTGTACGGCAACGGCGCCTCGGAGGAGAGCCTGGCCGACGCGCTGCGCGAGATCGGCGCGGCGCGCGAATCGTACCTGATTGCCGACAAGTGGTTTCCGGCCTTTCGCGGCGCGGCCTCCATCCGCAAGACCTTCCCGGCACGCAAGCGCGCACTGGCCGCAATCTCGCCGCAGCCGACCGCGGGCGCAAGCGTCGACCTGCATCAGATACACCAGCCGTTCAGTTTTTCGAGCGTCGAGAAGCAGGCCGCCGAAATGGGGCAGCTGGTGAAGGACGGCCTGGTGCGTGCGGTGGGCGTCAGCAACTTCAACCTGGAGCGCATGCGGCGTGCCCATGACCGGCTGGCGGCAATGGGTGTTCCGCTTGCAAGCAACCAGATGCGCTACAGCCTGATTGACCGCGAGATCGAACGCAACGGCGTGCTCGACGCCGCAAAAGAGCGCGGAATCACGATCATCGCCTACTCGCCGCTGTCTCAAGGCATTCTTAGCGGGCGCTTCCACGATGGCGAGGATATCCGCAACAGCCACGGCCCGCGCAAGTGGCTGGGCCGCTTCAAGGCCGCCGGGCTGGCGGCAACCCGGCCCCTGGTGGACGCCCTGCGGGTCTTCCCGGCCTTCGTCCCGCTGCCGCAGATGCGGGTCGACGCGGTCTCGGAGCACCCGCAGATGCGGGTCGCGCTCGGTCCGATGGCGGCCTACATGTCCACG
>PWMO01000485.1 GCA_003558175.1 Spirochaetaceae bacterium | reverse complement strand
GTAAACCGCAAGCCCGCCCAGGATGATGGCCAGTGTCAGCGAAATGGTTATGCCGATAAACCCGATGGTGAGAGAGATGCGCGAGCCGTGCAGCACCCGTGTAAACAGGTCGCGCCCGAGATGGTCGGCACCGAAGAGAAACACCGGGTAATTTCGACCTCCCTCTTCCCAGGTACGGCCGTCGTCGGTATAGGGTACGTCCGTTCCGAACAGGTGGATATTGGTGGTGAACAGGCCCCACAAACGGTACTGCGGACCGCGCACCAAGAACCGGATGGGAATGTGTGCGCCGCGCAACGGCACGTAGCGCCAGTTAATCTCATCGATCAGCGCGTGCCGCTGGATCTGCGGCCGGAAACCCAACTCGCTTGAGTAGAGCCGCACGTTGGGCGGATGGTAGTTATGGTTGCGGAAAACCGTCGCCGGGGTGTACGGGGTGAGCAGCTCGGCAAAGATCATGGTGGTGTAAAGAACCACCAGGATGATTACCGAAATGAGCGCCACCGGTCGTCTGGCTATGCTTCTGAAGAATCGCTTCATATCGGCCTACGTCTTCCCGTAACGGATTCTCGGATCCACCACTGCCAGCAGGATATCGGCTACGATCATCCCCAGCAGCACCAGGAAACTGATAAACATGATGTTGGTCAGTACCAGGTTGATGTCTTCCTGTCGCACCGCCTCGTACATCAGCCGCCCGATTCCGGGATAGGAGAAGATAATCTCGAGAATCAGGGACCCGGAAAAGAGGCTTGCAAACAGGTTGGCGCTGGAGGTGATGTAGGGGTTCAGCGTGTTGCGAAAGGCGTGGGCAAAATAGATCCTGCGCTCACTGATGCCGCGAGAGCGAATTGAGGTGATGTAGGGCTGGCCCAGCTGGTCGAGCATGGTGGCCCGGATCATCCGCATCGTCCCGCCGATTCCCGACAGGAAGGCACCCAGCAACGGCAGGAAGATATGATACGCATAACTGAAACTGAAGCCCACCGGGTCTTCGCTGAACGGAAACGGCGGATAGGCGGTTATGGGGAAGAGGCCGGTGGCCGAGGCAAACAGCTGTAACAGAATCAGCAGCAGGATGCCCGGGAAGGCGTGCAGGAACAGTGCTGCAAACGTGGCAACTACATCTACCCGCGTTCCAACCTTGGATGAGAAGTAGATCCCCAGAATAAACGAGATGATTGTCAGAAAGAAGAGCGAGATCAGGTTCAGGATTAACGAGTTGATCATGCGGTCGCGGATCAGGAACAGCACCGGAGCTCGTGAGATCATCGTTCGCCCCAGGTCCCGCTGTACAAACACCTGGTGCAGCCAGCGCCCGTACTGCACGTAGAACGGCTGATCCAGCCCCAGTCGCGCGCGCATCTGCGCGATGGCCTCTTCACTGTAGATATTGTCCGCCTGGCGGAAGTCCTGCGTCATCAGCATCTGGCTGCGCACGTAGTTGTCTACGATGTCGCCAGGGGTGAGTGACATCAGAAAGAACACTGCGAGGCCGAGAAAGAACAGCATGGTCACCGTTGCGCCGATCCGTCCGGCGATGAAGGTGAGCAGCGGATGACTCGCCCGCACTCGGACGTACGGCGCCAGGACGATCCGCAGCGCCCGTCGCAGCCTGTATTTCAGCGGTATCATTGCTTCAGAAAAACGTACTCGGCCTGGAACCCGCCCAGCGTATCGTAGTAGACGTTGTCCCACCGGTCGCGTACTGCCAGAAACGATAATGGATGTACAATGTACATCACCGGCAGTTCAGTCAGCAGAATGCGCTGATACTCGTCATAGATCTCTTTGCGCCGTACCGGGTCGATGGTGAATCGCCCCTCGTTGTAGAGGTAATCGACCCTCGCTTCCCACTCGGTGGCCGGGCTCTCCTGCAACGGGTGCCACAGGTGGAAGTTGCCGCTCGATTGCCAGACATTGCTGCCACTCGAGGGCCAGTAGTTCACGCCGAGCGCCACGCCGATGACTTCCCAGTCGTAGGTAGAAGTGAGCCGCTCGACGAGATTCTGGAAGTCAATCGGGCGAACACGGCCGGTAATGCCCACCTCGGACAGTTCATCGGCAAAGATGTTCATGATGTCGACCCAGATCTCGTTCTCCACACCGATGTTGATAGTGAACTCGATGTGGTTCCCGTCTTCGTCGTACATCAACCCGTCTTCTCCCTGGGTAATCCCGATCGAGGCCAGCAACTCGATGGCGTGTTCCGGGTTGTAGGTGTACTCGAGCCGGATGTCCGGGTCAAACATGGGATTGGCCGTGGCAAAAAAGTGCTCGGCCGGTTTCGCGAGTCCGCGATAGACCTGAGCCGCGATGCGCTCACGGTTCAGCAGACTGCTCATTGCCTGGCGAAACTCGGTCTGAATAAACCAGCTGTAGACAACCGGATTCATGTTCTGCGGGTTCTGGTTAAACGTGATGAACGAAGAGCCGAGTGCTTCGCCGCCGTTGTACACCGTGAAATCGCGGTCGCGGGCCCTGATGAGCTCCTCGAGGTCCTCGGGCCGCGGCGAATAGGAATCTTTAGTGCCGTCACGGAACATGAGGTACTCGGTGTTGCGGTCCGGTATCACGCGGTAAATCAGGCGCTCGATGTAGGGCAGCGAAGTGCCTTCCTGATCGGTCTTCCAGTGGTTGGGATTGCGCTGCAGCACGACACGCACGCCGGGGTTGTACTCAACGATGTGGTACAGCCCGATGGACGGTATGCTGCGTACGTCGGAATCAACGCTGAAAAGGTTGAGTACCCCTTCAACACCACCCTCGCGCTTGGCCGGCTCATACTTGTGACGCGGGCCAAACTGCATGTTGCTGGACAGGATCGGCTCTGCAACCACGCGCGGAAAGACGAAGGCGAAGCTAAGATCATCGATGCGTTCGATCGTGATCCGCTCGCGCGTTCCGTCCGGCAGTTCCACAAACTGCTGCGCATACCCGGGCTGCTGCAGAGCAGGATCGCCGTTGATCTCGTCGTACCAGAAGATGACGTCATCGGAGGTAACTTTGACACCTTCCTCGCGTGACTGTCCGGGCGTGGTCCAGTAGAGGTCATCGCGCAGCGTGAAGACCACCCGCATGCGGTCCCGCTCTTCATCTGCCTGGACTTCGAACGAAGCGAGGTTGGGCTTCCACTCCCGCGTATAGGGATCGTAATCGGCGAGGTAGTCGAACAGACCGTTAATGACCGTGGCGCTGTCTCCGTCGCGGGCGGTCAGGGTGTTGAATGTCCGCGGATCGTTGTTGATTGACGCGGTCCACGTCCCCCCAACCTGCCCGACGGCAAACTCGCCACCGCCAAACTTCTCAACCGTTCCCGAAATGATTTCGTCACGACGCTGAACTCGAAGGGAGGCCGCCTCCTCCTCGGTAAGCTCTTCTCTCCCGCAGGCCGTGCTCAACGCGGCCACTGCCAGCACCGCCGCAACCACCTTTACAATGTGGTGCAGATACTTCTTCTCCGGCATCAGTTCCCCTCCTGGGTCATGTATAAATATAACAAGACAGCCCGAAAAGTACTACCGCGGTGTGCCCGGAACGGACGCAGACCATCCGCGGCTGGCGTGCTGACATCGGTCGGTGTGCCGACATCGGCCGGCAGGCGGCGAGCTGTGACCCGGGGTCACCCTGAGTCGCCGAACCGTTCGAGATACTCGCGGACCAGCGGCGGCGGTTCATCGCCTTCGGCGACGAAGATCAGCGCTGCCGAGTTTATGCAGTAGCGCAGGCCGGTCGGCTCCGGGCCGTCCGGAAACACGTGTCCGAGGTGCGAGCCGCTGGAGCTGTCAACCACCTCGATGCGGTACATGCCGAAGCTGTGGTCCGGCATATACAGGACGGCGTCGGGGTCAATCGGCTGCCAGAAGCTGGGCCATCCGGTGCGCGAGTCGTACTTGTGCTCGGAACTGAACAGCGGCTGGCCGGTTGCGCGCGAGTAGTAGGTGCCGCGCTCATAGAAACCGTCGTACTCGCCGCTGAACGCCCGCTCGGTGCCTTTCTCACGCAGAATGTAGTACTCGAAGTCGGAGAGACGCGCACGCCATTCGGCTTCGCTGAGCTCGATCGGGTAGCGGAAATCGGCGTCCTCCGGTTCAACGCGCTCCTCCAGCGCCTGTTCCGACGCCTCTGTTGGGCCGGGAGCGCGCTCGGACCTGCCGCCGGCGAAAGCGGTAGTGACGCTCGCAAGGGTGAGTATGGTTACGACTGTCGCCCATCGACCGGCTGCGGTGTATATCGACATCCTGGTTTCCTCCTTGTCTGCAACGCTCAACAATTCTCAGTGCAAAGATACTGAGGAACCGCTGCAAAGTTGTCTATTTTGGGCAGGTTTGTGAGTGGTGCCGAAATTGTTTTTGCCGTCCGGCGCCGCCCCGGTTGCTATGGCGCCCGCGCTCAGATACTATACAGAGCGATAATGTTTGCAGCAAAGAAGAAGCCGGCAAAGCCGGCCACACCAACCGAGATGAAAGCCGTAGCCATCGATGAGTTCGGCGGGCTGGAAGTGCTGAAGTCCCGTGTGCTTCCGGTGCCGCAGCCCTCTCACGAAGAGGTGCTCGTGCGGGTAGCCGCGGCGGGAATCAATCCGGTCGACTGGAAGACTCGCTCAGGCGCCGGCATGGCCGAGCGCATCAAGGCGCTGCCGTTTGTACTGGGATGGGACATTGCCGGTACCGTAGAACAGCAAGGGCGACGTGTCACGATGTTCGAGCCGGGTGACCGTGTGATGGGCATGGTGAACTTTCCTGCCGCAGGAGGGGGCTACGCCGAGTTTGTAGTTGCTCCCGATACTCACCTGGTGAAAGTTCCGGATAGCTTGAGTTTGCGTGATGCTGCCGCGGTTCCGCTGGCGGCACTGACCGCGTGGCAGGCGCTCTTTGATACCGCTCGCATTGGTGCGGGTGATCGAGTGTTGATTCACGCCGCCGCCGGTGGGGTAGGCCACTTTGCGGTGCAACTGGCAAAGCAGAAAGGGGCCTACGTAATCGGGACCGCCAGTGCGCGGAACCACGAGTTCGCCCGTTCGCTCGGATGCGACGAGGTCTATTCCTACGGCGGGGATGAGCCGTGGACCCGGATTGACGACGTCAAAACCGTCATCGACACCGTCGGCGGCGAAACGCGTGCGCAATCACTGAAGGTTCTTGCGCGGGGCGGGCTGCTGGTGACGCTGCAGACCGGCGACAGCAAAGCCGGCCTTAACTCGCCAACGCGCGTCAAGCAGATACTGGTCAAGCCCAACCAGCACCAGCTCGAGCAGATCGCCGCAATGCTGTGTGACGGCTCACTGCGAGTTCAGGCGATGGCGGTCAACGGTCTGCGCAACGTGACCGAGGCTCACAGCCTGAGCGAAAGCCGCCACGTGCGCGGCAAGATTGTCGTGACCGTTCCGTAGCGGGGCGGCCGGCTGAAGCGCCACGGACCGGCAACCAGTCGAGCCACGGGCAATCAGTCGTGCCGCGGGCAATCAGTCGTGCCGCGGGCAATCAGATGATCCCGATCGCCTTTCCGCCCGCCTCGGCCACCTCGAGCAGGCGGTCGAGATCCGGGTCCTCGTGGATCGCCATGTAGGACGTACGGATCAGTGCTCGATTGGGCGGCACCGCCGGACTGACCACCGGGTTCACGTAGACGCCGTTCTCGTAGAGGTACTTCCAGAAACGGAAGGTCTTCTGGGTATCGCCAATAATCAGCGGAATCACCGCGGTCTCCGACGTGCCGATATCGAAGCCAAGGCGGGTGAACTCACGCCGCATGCGGTCGGCGATCTGCTGCAGGCGAGTCACCCGTTCCGGTTCGTCCTCGATGATTTCAAGCGATTTCATGACCGCCGCCAGATTGGAAGGCGGCATACTGGCGCTGAAGATCAACGGCCGGGCGAAGTGCTTGATGTAGTCGATGATCACGCTTTCACCGGCAATGAATCCGCCGATCGAACCAAACGATTTGGAGAACGTGCACATCACCAGGTCGGCGAGCGAGCGATCGTCGTAGTGCTCAAGGGTGCCGCGGCCGGTTGCGCCCACAACACCGATCGCGTGCGCTTCGTCGAGGTAGACTCGCGCCCCGTATCGTCTGGCAAGTTCACGCAGTTGCGGCAGCCGGGCGATATCGCCCTCCATGCTGAAGACTCCGTCGGTAACGAGAAGCTTCGGCTGGTCCGGCGGAAGCGACTCCAGGATCT
Organism: Spirochaetaceae bacterium; assembly: GCA_003558175.1. GTDB lineage: Bacteria > Spirochaetota > Spirochaetia > DSM-27196 > PWMO01 > PWMO01. The sequence goes on along the minus strand of PWMO01000485.1, from coordinate 1,151 downwards.
GCAGCAGCTGTTCGATGTTGTTGTGCTTGTAGCGGTGCACGTTGACCTGGTGGTTCATGCCGATCGACAGGAAGATGCCGTCCATAATGGAGGCGTGGTTCAGCTTGTCGGTCAGCACATGCTCCCCTCGTCCGGTCAGCGCCGATATCGCTCCCAGGTTGGTCTGGTATCCGGTGGTGAAGCAGAGCGCCGCTTCCCGGCCCACGAAGTGTGCGAGACGTTCCTCGAGCTCTTCGTGCAGCTTGAGCGTGCCGTTCATGAAGCGCGAGCCCGAGCAGCTCGCACCGTACTGCTTGACCGCGTTGATGGCTGCCTCGCGCACCCGGGCGTCAAGCGAGAGTCCGAGGTAGTTGTTAGAACCGGCCATGATCAGCTCCCGTCCCTGTGAGATGACCCTGGCACCCGAGTAGCCCTCTATTGGGCGGAAGAAGGGGTATAACCCGTCATGGCGCGCTGCATCGGCCTCGGTGAACTCGTAGCATTTCTGAAAGATGTCTACCTGTACTGTCTTCATGGTGTACTCCTCCGGATCACCGCGGTAACCGTTCAGCCATGCGCCGGCTCTTTCTGACGGTCGCATCCATTGCCCGGTACAACAGTGTCGGCGCGGTTCGTTTTGCCAGATAGAGAAGCTGGGCGCGCCGGCCCGGAATAATCAGAAATCGTCGTCTGGTCATGCCGCGGATACATGCGCGGGCAACGGTCTCGGCAGTGAGAACTCCCGCGTTCCCTGAAAGGGCCGCTGCCTCCCGGGGCTTGGTGCGGTTCTCCTGCTCCAATTGCGGTGTGTCGGTATCCGGCGGGCAGAGCAGAAAGACCGCTACGCCGTCGGGAGCGAGCTCGTTTCGCAGCGCCTCCGAGAAACCGACCACGGCAAATTTCGAAGCGGCGTACGCTGAATAGCCGATGCTCCCCAGCAAGCCGGACAGGGAGGCAACGTTGACGATGCAGCCGCGTCGGCGTCTGAGGAGCGGCAGCAATGCGTGTGTCACGTTCCACACCCCTTCGAAGTTCACTCCCATGGTCATGTCTCGCACCGCAACATCCAGCCGCTCGAAGTAATCGGGGTGGGCGACCCCGGCGCAGTTGACCAGGATATCCGGCTCTCCATACCGTTCTACTGCAATCGGCACTGTTGCCGTTGCCGCTTC
>PWMO01000319.1 GCA_003558175.1 Spirochaetaceae bacterium | reverse complement strand
TAACCTGGCCCTGGTTTACCCGCGCCCCGGTGCGCACGCCGCGAGCGGTGGAGCTCATGTGCGCGTACAGGGTGCGAAAGCCGTTGGCGTGTCGCAGCACCACGTGAATGCCAAATCCGCTGGTGTTGCGCACCGCTTCGACCACCCCGTCTCCGGCAGCGTTGATGGGCGTTCCGATGGGAGCGGCAAAGTCGAGCCCCGGGTGCAGGTGGCTGTATCCCATGATGGGATGCTGGCGCCGGCCAAAGCCCGAAGTGAGCCGGGCCCCCTCTATTGGAGTTCGCAGCAGAGTCTTGCGCACCGTCCGCCCCGACGGGTCGAAGTAGTCCGGTCCCTCGTCGCTGTTGAAGCGGTACATGCGCAAAGTGCGGTCGTGCAGCGCCAGCTCTGCTGCCAGCAGCGCGCCGCTGCGAACCCAGTTGCCCTCTTCGTCGTAGTACTCCTCGTAGAGCACGGCAAACTCGTTGCCCGGACGGATATCACGCTGGAAGTCAACGTCAAACGAATAGAGCTGAATCAGGCTGTGCAGCAGATTGGGGTGCAGCCCTGCCGAGCTACCCGCCCCGTACAGACTGCCGCGGATGACGCCGCGGGTGACCACCGGTACCGGCATCAGCGGCATCACAATCTCGGTGGCACCAAACGAGCCGTCATCAGCCCGGGCGATCTCAATGCGCCGCTCGGGGCTGATTCGCACCCCGATGCTCTCTATCGTGTCCGGGTCGTTATCCCGGTAGCGAAATACCAGCTGATGGCCCGGCAGCAGCCGCCGCGGATCGTAGTACGTACCCATCGCCCGACTGGCGGCCAGCGCCTCGCTGTGCGACAGCGGCTGCTCGCGCAGCAGTTCAAGCAGAGTTTCACCGCGACGCACCACCCGGGCGTACTCCTGCAGCAGCGCAGTGGTAGTCTCGGAATCGGCGTAGGCATGATCCGGATCGGCATCGTTGTCACGCGCGCCGCCCTCTTCGGCTTCCAGTTCCGCGAGAGCATCCACCACTGAAACGGATTGAATGTGCTCATCCGGTTCCGTATCTCCCCGGGCAAAGAGCGTCAGGTCGACAATGATCAGAAGCGCCACGGGGACAATGACCGCTATGACACGCGGTGCGCCGCGCGGAACCCGTCGCCCGAGGCGAGCTGCAAGACTGAACAGCTGACGTATTCGCGGTGCGGACGGCTTCGGGCTCACGCGCCGCATCCTACCAGATTGGCGATACCGCGGCAACATAGCGCTACCGCGACCGTACCAGAACCGACGTGTGCCCAAGCGCGCTGAGACGCTCGCGATACTCATCTATGACTTCGAGCGGAACGTCACGCAGCAGTACGCGGTGTACGCCGGAGCCGGCGGTCTCAATGGACGGGGTCATGCCGTGGCTTTCAAGACGGGCCGCCAGCGCCGCAGCGTTGGTGGACTGAGAGAACGAGGCCACCTGGATGGTACGGCTGGTTGGCAGCGGCTCGTAGTGCACGATCTCCAACTGCACCGGGGCAACGCCTGCGGCCGCAATGCCGATTGCCTCCGCGGCGGCGCGCGAAAGATCGATTATGCGTCCCTCGACAAACGGGCCGCGGTCGTTGATACGGACCACAACCGAACGTTCGTTCTGCGGGTTGGTTACCCGGACCAGCGAGTCGAAGGGCAGCTCTCGATGAGCCGCGGTGAGCTCATTGGTGTCGAACACTTCGCCGTTTGCCGTGAGACGACCCTGGAACTTGCCGCCGTACCAGGACGCAAGTCCCTCAAGCTCGTAGCCGGCATAGCTGTTGCGGACCTGCTTCTCCAACGCGCCCGCTTCTGCCACCGCATCCGCATCTGCCGCCGCACGGAAAGCGGGAAGGGTGAGCGCCGCACAGAGCAACAGGAATGCAAGCAGACGGGGGTTCAACATGATAACCTCTCTCCTCTCTATCGGCACGGCCGGTAGATTATCTTTACCTCGGCTACTATAATGGCGCCGTATGAGCAGCACGGCTTCACTTGACAATTCCACGCACTGGGCGGACATCAACGCCGCCAGGATCGTTCGTGAACGGGGCCCCAAAGAGCACTACACCTGCGCTTCGGGGATTACCCCGTCAGGGACCATTCACATCGGCAATTTTCGCGAAATTATCTCAGTAGAGCTGGTGGCTCGCGCGCTGCGCGACCGCGGCCAGAACGCCCGCTTCATCTATTCGTGGGACGACTACGATGTGTTCCGCAAAGTGCCGCGCAACGTCCCCAATGCCGGGAAGTTTGAAGCGTACCTTCGCTGGCCCATCATCCTGGTTCCGGACCCCTGGGAAAAAGAGTCCAGCTACGCCCGCGCCAACGAGGTCGAGCTGGAAACGGTGCTCCCCGAGCTGGGAGTCACCCCGGAGTACATCTACCAGGCCGACCAGTACCGCAACTCGGGGTACGCCGAGGGGATCAGAACCGCGCTGCAGCACCGTGAGCTCATTCGCGCACTGCTGAACGAGCATCGCACCCAGCCGCTGCCGCCGGAATGGTGGCCGATTTCGGTGTTCAGCAGTTTCACCAACAAGGACACCACGGTAGTGCTGGAGTGGGACGGCGAGTGGGCGGTGCGCTACCGCTGCGAGGAGACCGACAAGGAAGAGACGCTCGACCTGCGCTCGACCGGTCTCGTCAAGCTGCTCTGGCGCATCGACTGGCAGATGCGCTGGAAGCATGAAGACGTGGACTTCGAGCCGGCGGGCAAAGAGCACCATTCCGCCGGCGGTTCGTTTGACACGGCGCGCACGGTTTCGCAACAGGTCTACGGGCAGACGCCCCCGGTTACCTTCAAGTATGACTTCATCAGCATCAAGGGCCGTGGCGGCAAGATCTCCTCGTCCAGCGGCGACGTGGTGAGCGTGCGCGACGTGCTGGAAGTCTATCAGCCGGAGATTGTGCGTCACCTCTTTGTAGGCACGCGGCCTAACGCCGAGTTTGCCATTTCTTTTGATCTGGACGTCATCAAGATCTACGAAGACTACGACAAGTGCGAACGCATCTACTTCGGGATTGAAGAGGTCGGCGAGAAGCGCCGCGCCAAAGAAGCGCGCATCTACGAGCTGTCCCAGGTGCACGCGGTACCTGAACGGGCTCCGCTGCAGATCCCGTTTCGCCATTTCTGCAACCTGCTGCAGATTACCGCCGGTGACATCGACCGCGCGGTGGCGCTCTTCCCGGGGACCGATTCGCTCAGTGAAGAAGAGCTGCACCGGCTGCGGCGGCGCGGCAGCTGCGCCTGGAACTGGATCAACCGCTTCGCACCGGACGATTTCCGGTTTACGCTCAAGACCGGCGCCGAGCCACCAATCGAGCTTTCCGACGTACAGCGTGTGGCGGTTGTTGCACTGGCCGACGAAGTGCGTGATCGCGCCGCCGAGCACGACGAGAAGAGTCTGGCACAGGCAATCTACGATATCGCGGCCGCCAACGGGATTGAACCAAAAGAGCTGTTCCAGATCATGTACCAGGTGCTGGTCGGGAAAGATCAGGGCCCACGGCTGGCAGGTTTTCTGCTGACCCTTGGGCAGTCACGTGTCGAGGAGATTCTGGGGCCGTATCGGACGCAGCGCTGACGTCGACCTGCGCGGGGCGGAGGCTGTACCGGATGACAGAAGGCTGTACCGGAAGACGGAAGGCTGCACCGGATGACAATGGAGGGCGGCATGTCGAGCGTTCACAAATCACGCAGGCGGGAGACGGCCGAGCAGGACGCCTCTGAGCGGCTCAAAGAGCAGCTTGGGCGCAGCGTTGCGGAGCGCCTGGTTCGTTCGGGGATGAAGCTCGGGCTGGGCACCGGCAGTACTGCGGTGTGGGCCATCCGGCGGATCGGCGAGCTGCTGGCCGAAGGAGCGGTTTCGGATATTGCCGCGGTAGCTACCAGCTCACAGAGCGAGGTAGAGGCCTACGCCGCCGGTATTCCGCTGCGCTATCTGAACGATCCCCTGTTTGCCGACGGACTGGACCTCGCTATCGACGGAGCCGACGAGGTGGACGCTCACGGCAACCTTACCAAGGGCGGTGGCGGTGCGCTGCTGCTGGAGAAGATCGTTGCCTACGCGTCGAAGCGCGTGGCAATTGCCGTGCTGCAGGACAAGCTGGTCGACCACCTCGGGTTGCGGTTTCCCATTCCGGTTGAAGTGGTGCCCGCCGCTCGGGCACAGGTTCTGCGCGCGCTCAAGGCGCTCGGCTGCGCGGTGACGTTGCGCCCGGCGGTCAACAAGATGGGCGCGGTCATTACCGACAACGGCAACATCCTGCTGGACATCGCGCTGCCGGCACCGACCGACATCGCCGCTTTTGAACGTGAACTCAACACCATCCCGGGCGTGGTAGAAAACGGGATATTTTCTCGACTGCAGGCAGAGATCTGGTACATCACGCCCGACGGCGAGATCCGGCAGTTCGAGCCGCGCCGCTGAAACCGGGCGGGCGAAACCGCACAGGCAAGATCGCGCAGCGCAATCCGCTTCAGCGGCGCAGGGCGGCGGGAGACGGGGCAGTTCAGCGGGAGATCGCGGCACGCAATTGTGCCACCCGGTCCGCGCGGTCGGCGGCGCCAAAGATGAACGAGCCGGCCACGAACACGTTGGCTCCGGCCGACTTGGCCTCGGCAACGGTACGATCGTTTATGCCGCCGTCCACCTGAATATCCACCGCGTCGCCAAGCATCTTGCGCGCAAACTCAATCTTGCGCAGCATCGCGGGCTCGAAGGACTGTCCGCCAAAGCCCGGCTCGACCGTCATGATCAGCACCCGATCGATATACTCGCGTACCGGCTCGAGCGCAGCGATGTCGGTTGCCGGGTTGAGCGAGACGCCCGCAGCAACGCCCGCCTGGCGCAACTGCTTCAGCAACGCATAGCCGTGTGTGGTGGCTTCCGCGTGGAACGTGACGATATTGCTGCCGATGTCAACGAAGTCTTTCCAGAACTGGTGTGGCCTGCTGATCATCAGGTGTGTGTCGATGATCGCATCGGGGTGTGCGGCGCGGATCCCCGAGACCACCGGAGCGCCAAACGAGATGTTCTCCACGAACACGCCATCCATCACGTCGAGGTGCAGCTCATCCACCAGCGAGATCACCGAGCTGATCTCCGATCCGAGCTGCAGGAAATCGGCGTTGAGAATCGAAGCCCCAATCTTGTAGTTCATCCTGTTTCCTCCGGTCTTTCCTTGAGCGGCCGACCTATCATTTCAGCAGCCGACGCAGCAACGTGTCCCGCGTGCGCCACTTGGGTTGCACCTTGACGCGCAGATCGAGGTGGATCGGGTAAGGGAAGATCTCGTTCAGCTCCCGCTGCGCCTCGAGCCGGATTTCCCGAATCTGGTTGCCGCCTTTGCCTACCAGGATACCCTTCTGTGATTCACGTTCAACGTTGAGAAAGGCGCGCACCCAGAGCGTGCCCGCGTCCCCGGCAGTGTCAGTGCCCGTGCCCGAGTCGGCGCCCGAGTCGGCCTGGGCGTGCGAGCGCCGGCCGGGGTGCATCTCCATGTCGGCGATCTCAACAAACAGGGCGTGCGGGACCTCCTGCTGCGTGCGCGCGATCGCCTTCTCACGGATGATTTCGGCAATGCGAAAATCCGGTGCCTGGTCGGTGTAGTAGTCTTCTTCGTAAAACGGGGCGCCCTCGGGCGCGGCGGCGTAGAGAGCATCCAGCAGCGGCGCGGTGCCTTCACCGTTGAGCGCGGAGAGCGCGAGGGCCGACATGTCGGGCACTTTCCCGGCCAGCAGCTCGCGGTACTGCGGCTCGAAGGTTCGCTCGAGGTCGGCCTTGTTGAGGGCGCATATTCTGGGCAGCTCTGTCGCGGCCAGCAGATCCAGAACATCGTTCTCTTCCGCCCCGGGAGGTCGAGACAGGTCGGCAACGTAGAGCACCACATCGGACTCCTCGAGGGTCGACTCCGCCAGCTGGCGCAGGTAGAGATTGAACTTGCGTTCGCTGCGATGGTAGCCCGGCGTATCCAGGAATACCAGTTGGCCGCGAGGGTCGTTCACAATGCCGCGAATCTTGTTGCGCGTGGTCTGCGGCACGCGCGAGGTGATCGAAACCTTCTCGCCGCAGAGCGTATTGAGAAGGGTGGACTTGCCCGACGATGGTCGGCCGATGATGGCAACAAAGGCTGATTTACTCATAATTTGATTGGTAGTATATTACCTACTACACCAGACTATCCAGAGGCAAGGACAATTCATGCGAGATACGTGGCAACTACAGGCGCGAGCCGAAGAAGAAGACAACGACGACGCACAAAAAGATGAGCAAACCAACAGCGGCGATCAGCTGATCGCCAAAATGCTGAAGACGCGTACCATTCTGCTCTCCGGCGAGATCAACAAAGCACTGGCCGAGCGAGTGGTGCGCCAGCTGCTGCTGCTCGAAGACAGCGGGGACGAACCGATTCGAGTCTTCATTGACTCTCCCGGTGGAGACGCCGACGCGGGCTACGCCATCTTCGACATGATGCGCTTCATCAAGCCCGAGGTGCATACTATCGGCATGGGCCTGGTAGCCAGCGCCGGCGCGCTGATTCTGCTGGCTGCGGCAAAAGATAACCGCGTTGCACTGCCCAATTCGCACTATCTGATTCATCAGCCGCTGAGCGGGATTCGCGGCGTTGCAACCGAGATAGAGATTCACGCACGCGAGATGGAGAAGATGCGGGCACGCATCAACAAACTGATCTCCGATGAGACCGGGAAGCCGCTCGAGCAGGTGGAGAAAGACACCGACCGCGACTTCTGGATGTCGGCTACCGAGGCGGCGGAGTACGGCCTGGTATCGCGAGTCATCTCTTCCCGCGCCGAGCTCGAGAAGCCGGAATCATGACGCCGGGTGATCCCGCCGCGTTCGCCGACGTTGAAGCCTTCCCGGGCTTCGAACCTTCCGACGCCCCTGCCGGGGTCGGGTTCCGGCAGGGCAAAGTGCGGGATATCTTCGAGCTTGATGACAGCCTTCTCATTGTAACGTCGGACCGCATTTCGGCGTTTGACCGCGTCCTGGGGCTCGTGCCCGCCAAGGGCGAGGTGCTGACGCAGATCTCGGCATGGTGGTTCGATCAGGTTGCCGACATCGTGGCGCACCACATGATCAGCACACCGGTGCCGCGCTGCATGCATGTCAAGAAGTGCCGCGTGCTTCCGGTTGAGTTGGTGGTGCGCGGCTACCTGACCGGGTCTGCCTGGCGTGATTACCGCTCCGGGCGTCCGGTCTCCGGCATCGAGTTGCCTCCGGGGATGCGCTTTAATCAGCGGTTTGACGAGCCGTTGATTACGCCGTCAACCAAGGCGGAG
>PWMO01000408.1 GCA_003558175.1 Spirochaetaceae bacterium | reverse complement strand
TTGAAGCCGCCGCCGACCGTATCGTCGACCTGGCTGAAGCCTATTACCGCAATGAAGACGATTCGGTTCTGCCGCGTGCCGTCGCCAACCGGGCGGCTTTCAGCAACGCCATGGCGCTGGACATCGCGATGGGTGGTTCCACCAACACGGTGCTGCATATCCTGGCAATTGCCCGTGAGGGCGAAGTTGACTTCACCATGAACGATATCGACGCGCTGTCACGCCGAATCCCCAACCTGTGCAAGGTTGCGCCCAGCAGTCACTACCATGTGGAAGATGTCAACCGGGCCGGAGGGATTCTGGGGATCATGGCGGAGCTTGATCGTGGCGGATTGCTCGATACCTCGGTCAAGCGTGTCGATGGACTCAGCCTGGCGCAGGCAATCGAACGCTACGACGTGATGTCACCTTCGGCCGACAAGCAGGCGCTCGAGATCTACCACGCCGCACCCGGCGGAGCGGGCCGCAACCTGGTGATGGGTTCGCAGAACGCGCGCGACGAGTCGCTGGATACCGACCGGGCGGCCGGATGCATCCGCGACATCGAGCACGCCTACAGCGCGGACGGCGGTCTGGCGGTGCTGGTGGGCAACATTGCCGAACGCGGCAGCATCGTAAAGACCGCAGGCGTGGACCAATCATTACTCACCTTCTCCGGACCGGCAAAGGTGTTTCACTCGCAGGATGCCGCCTGCGAGGCAATACTCGATGGGTCGATCCAGGCCGGCGACGTGGTGTTGATTGTCTACGAGGGACCCAAAGGCGGTCCCGGCATGCAGGAGATGCTCTACCCCACCAGTTACCTGAAGTCGATGAAGCTTGGCAAGGCGTGCGCTCTGGTGACCGACGGCCGCTTCAGCGGCGGAACCTCCGGGCTGTCCATCGGTCATGTGTCGCCTGAGGCGGCCGCCGGTGGTGCAATCGGCCTGGTCCGGGACGGCGACATGATTGACATCGACATCAGGGCGCGGTCGCTCAATCTGCGGCTCTCGGAAGAGGAGCTGGCCCAGCGCCGCCGCGATGAAGACGCGCGCGGTGACGCAGCGTTCACGCCGCGGCGCCGGAGACAGGTCAGTCGGGCCCTCAAGCTGTACGCGGCCCACGCCACCTCGGCGGACATGGGCGCAGTGCGCGAAGTGTAGCCCGGCAGGCCAGACTCAGCCGGCCGGCTGTCACACACGTGCCGGACCGCTCGCCAACGCAGCGACAGTTCCGCGTCGCTGCGGTTACAGATACGGCGCCGCCAGCCTGACAACTCCGTCGCGCAGTTTGATCGGCAGCGGCCGACCGTCTACTTCCCTCAGCGAGAGCTCATGCGCCCCTTCCATCCGCTCGGCAATCCTGGCTTCCAGGCTGCGGGCCAGTTCGGCGTCGTAACATTCGAGCCCCAGCTCAAAATTGAGCCGCAGGCTTCTGGGGTCCCAGTTTGATGAGCCGATAAGACTCAGCATTCCGTCTACCACCATGATCTTACTGTGGTCAAACGGCGGCGGACTCATCCAGACGTTGCACCCCCACTCCAGCACCTGCCACATCTGTGCCATCGAGGCCCACGCTACCATCTTCAGGTTATTCTGTTGCGGCAGCACGATATTAACCTCCACGCCGCGCAAGGCACAGGTATTGAGGGCCGAGATCAGGGCGCGGTCGGGCAGAAAGTAGGGCGTCATGATGAAGACCCTCGAGTGCGCGGCCGCCAACGCCCCCTGGAACCCCATGCCCATGCGGTCCAGATCCTGGTCCGGCCCGTCCGGCACGACTCTTGCCAGCACGTTGCCGCCTCCGTCACGCACTTCCGGAAACCACCGCTCACCGCCCAGCAACTCGCGGGTGGTAAACTGCCAGTCCTCCACGAAGGCAGCCTGCAGCTGTTGCACCACCGGACCAGTGACCTTGAAGTGGGTATCCCTGGTGGGATGCGCCGGATTGTCACCCAGGACATGAGCAGCGCGGATGTTGATTCCCCCGGTAAAGCCAACGGTTCCATCGACAACCAGGATCTTGCGATGATTGCGCAGATTGATGTAGGGCGTTTTCCACGGCAGCAGTCCCGACATGAACTGGTGCGCTTTCACCCCGGCGTGGTGCAGCCGCCGCGTGATCGGCGGCATGGAATAGCGTGCGCCCACCGCATCTACCAGCACGCAGACCTCTACGCCGCGCTGCACTGCGCGGGCGAAGGCATCGACAAACCGCTTACCGGCGGCGTCATTGTCAAAGATGTAGGTACACATGCTGATGGTGCGCTCCGCGCGGTCGATCGCCTCGATCATTGCCGGATAGGCCTGGTCACCGTCGAACAGCGGCGTGATGCGGTTGCGCTTGAGAAGCTTCAGCCGCGTCAGCCGGCCGCTCAGCCGTGCCATCTCTACCAGGTGCCGAGACTCTTCGGGCAATAGAAGCTCCAGCTCGGCGAGTGAACAGGAGAAAGCGTCGGCCGGCCCAACGTGAGCGCTTTCGTGACCACGCAATCCGGCAACCCGGCGCCTGACGCGATTGATGCCCAGCAGAACGTAGAGAATGGTTCCCAGAAAGGGGACGAGCCAGATCAGTCCAACCCAGGCAACCGCTGCGCGCGAATCTCGCTTGTACAAGATGGCGTGCACCGACGCAGCCAGCGAAACCGCAACCGTTGCAGCAGCGGTGAACAGCGGCCAGGATTCACGTAGCAGATCAATGATCATAGGCAAATTCCGTCACGATACTGTATGGGATCGGCTCTATTGCCGCCAGGGCACCTGACCGGTAGGCGCGACACCAGAGGATGCGGCGCAGTGCACGTCCTGATCATCAAAATAGAGGTCCGGCTGGAAGGCCCCGATAATGGCCTGCTTACTCATACCGCCCAGGAAGAACGCCTCGTCAATTCGGACGCCCCAGGCTGCGAAGGTGCGAATCACCCGCTCGTGCGCCGGGCTGCTGCGCGCCGTCACCATTGCCGTGCGGATGGGCTGCGATTCAGCGGGAAACTCCGCCTGGATCTGCGCCAGGTTGCGGAACAGGCGCGCAAACGGGCCGTCGGGCAGCGGACGACGCGCATTGGATTTTTCGTGTTCCAGGAACGCGTCAAGCCCCTGCTCCTGGTAGACGCGTTCCGACTCGTCGGAGAACAGCACCGCATCGCCGTCAAAGGCGATTCTGATCTCGGGCGAATCTGACGGCACCTGCTGCAGAACGTCAGGAAGGATTCTGGCGGCGGCAATGCCGCTGTTGATGGCCGCCTGTACGTCGGCCGGATCCGCGGAGAGAAAGAGGTCAACGCCGAAGGCATCGAGGTAGCGCGAGAGCGGGGTTCCGCTGGTCCAGGCCGAGCGGGTAATGGGCAGCTGGTAGTGATCGAGCGAGTTGCTGATGCGCAGCGCACACTCAGCGTTATTTCGCGATACGATGACCACCTCGACCGCACGCGACAGTTCGCTGCGCAGATTGAGAGCCAGGATCTTGCGCACCAGGCCGAAAGCTACCCCCGGCTGCAGCAGCACATCCTGATGCTCGAGTTGATAGCGTCGGTACGCCTGCAACCCTTCGTTCTCGAAAATACCGTTCTCGAGCTCAAGGTCGAACAGCGCCCGGGACGAGACCGCGATTACCAGGTAGTCGGAAAAACTCTCCGCCATGCCTCAGTATACCACACCGTCCGACGCGGGAAGGGCTCCCCGTCTTGCATCACTTCATCCTGGATCCCAGCTCGCGCTTAGCCGCTGCCAGGTTTGAGTGAATGGCGGGCACGCGCGTCAGCTCGGCGGCGCGGCTCAGATAGTCAACCGCGGCCTGCGGTTCCTTGCAAACGCGAAGCGCGATGGTACCAAGGTTGTTGAGCGCCTGCAGGTTGTACGGGTCCAGCTCAACTGCCTTTTCAAATGCGCGATAGGCACCGTCATAGTCCCGCTCGGACGCGAGGCGGCGGCCTTTCTTCACGGCGTCGCGGCTCTGCAGTGCCACTGCGAACGTCTCGTCACTTTCGGCGCGCTCGAGTCTGCGCTCGATCAGCCTGCGGTCCGCAGGATAGTTGCAGCCCTCAAGGGCCTTTTCATAATAGGAACGTGCCTTTTCTCGCTTGCCCCAGTCGTAGTAGAGGTCGGCCAGTGACTTCAAGCTGGGGTAGCGCTCACCGTGATACTCCGCTTCCAGCAGAAGTTCACGCTCGGCGGTCTCGTAGTTGTTCTGCGCCAGCGCGGCCAGTCCCAGATTGAGGTGCAGGCGTGCACGTCGCGGAGATATCTCACGGATCTTGTTCAGCAGCACTTCCGCTTCCGCGTACTGCCCCATAGACAGCCGTATCGCGACCATCCGATCCATAAACGGCAACATCGGCCTCAAGAGAAACTTCATATCAGCAATACTCTCCCTGGCGGCAGTATATAGACTGTGCCCCGTTTGTGCGAGAGTGGCTGCGCTGCCGATGGGTGTGGCCGCCCGGTTGCGTAGTTGCGGTATCTGAAAGCCACAGGCTCATTAGAACAGGGTATTCACGACTCCGGTAATGCTCAGTATTACCAGAACCACTGAGATCACGGTGAACCAGCGCGTGGCGTAACCGTGCATTTCCTCGAAGCGCTTATCTACCTGCTCGAAGCGCTTATCTACTTGCTCGAAACGTCTGTCTACCTGCTCGAAGCGCTTATCTACCTGCTCGAAACGTCTGTCTATCTGCTCGAAACGCTTGTCTACCTGCTCGAAGCGAGCGTTCATGTCACTACGCAGCTCTTCGAAGCGCTTATCCACCTGTTCAAAGCGGCGCTCCATCAGATTGAGGCTTTTTTCCATGTGGGCGAAGCCCTGGTGCATCAGCTCACGCTGCGTCTTGAGCTCCTCCTCAATACGCACGCTGCGCTCCATCAAGAGTGGAATCTGGTCCTTGGCTTCCTCACGCAACCAGTTTTTCAGATTGCCCCGCACATACTCTTCAATGCTTTCGAGGGTCTCTCGCGACAGTTCCATCGTCCGCCCCATACGCGCCACTACCTCCGTTGGTCAAATGGAAAACCTACAAAGGTAATTACGCACCGAAATGTCCTGCTGATTGAATAATAGCAGAAAAACCTGCCGAAAGCGAGCTTGCCGCCCCAGTCCACTGATCCGGTTGCCTGATGTCGTCGACCAATCGGGTCTACCGATCCTTGCGACGACTCGTTGACTATATATAAACTCTTATATATAATTATGCTCATGAAGCGCTCAGCGTCCGGCAGACCACACGCCAAAGTGTCCGCTAAGCCACCCGGCTCGAAGAAGATCCTGATCATCGGTGGAGTTGCAGCCGGTGCCACCGCCGCGGCCCGTGCACGGCGGCTGGACGAGCACACGCAGATTGTCGTGCTCGAGGCCGGCCCATACGTCTCCTTTGCCAACTGCGGGCTCCCCTACTACATCGGGCGTGAGATCGAGCGACGTGAGGAGCTCATTCTCCTGCAGCCGGAAGACTTCGCCGCGCGCTACGCGGTGGAGGTTCACACGCACACCGCGGCCGTCACTATTGATCGCGCTTCGCGTACGGTGAAGGCTCGACGCACGCATCCAACGCTTCAGGTCGCGGAAGAGATCAGCTACTCCTATGATCGGCTCATCCTGGCGCAGGGAGGCCGCCCGGTCCTGCCTCCGCTCCCCGGAGCCGACCTGCCGCACGTCTTTCCTCTCTGGACAATCCCTGAGATGGACGCCGTGGAATCGTGCATCGCGTCGTCGCAGACACGCAACGCGGTCGTCCTCGGCGGCGGCTTCATCGGGCTCGAGATGGCCGAAGCGCTGCGCCGGCGCGGACTGCGGACCTCGGTGGTCGAGATGGCGCCGCACGTTATGCCGCTGCTTGACGACGAGGTAGCTGCGGTACTCGAGCAGGAATTGCGCCGCAACGGCGTTGCCGTGCACAGCGGCCGACGGGCGCTGGAGATCCGGGCTGAGGCGGTGCTGCTGGATGACGGAGAGCTGATTCCCGCCGACCTGGTCATCCTGGCGGTGGGCGTGGCACCTGCGGTCGGCCTGGCGCGGGAGGCGGGACTGGAGATCGGCAAGACCGGCGCCCTGGCGGTGAACGAGTACCTGCAGACCAGTGATCCGCTGATCTATGCGGCCGGCGACATGATCGAGGTTCGCCACCGCGTGTCGGGCCAGACGGTGCGGCTGCCGCTTGCCGGGCCGGCAAACCGCCAGGGGCGAGTGGCAGGCACCAACGCTGTTGCAGCGGAGGATGCCGGGCGCGTTGCATACCGCGGAGTCTTCGGCACCAGTGTAATCAAGCTGTTCTCGCTGGAAGCCGGTTCGACCGGCCTTTCGCGGCGCCAGGCGGAAGCCGCCGGCATCAGCGCACAATCGGTGACCATTCACAAACCTCATCACGCCGCTTACTACCCCGGAGCGCGCGATCTGACCCTGAAGCTGGTCTATGAAATGCCAACCGGACGCGTTCTGGGAGCCCAGGCGGTCGGCGCCGGCGTAGATAAACGCATCGATGTTATTTCCACTGCGCTGGCCGGCGGCCTCACCGTTGACGACGCTGCCGAGCTCGACCTGGCCTACGCGCCGCCGTTCTCCTCTGCCAACGACCCGGTAAACGTGGCAGCCTTCGTGGCACAGAACCGGCTGCGGAACACCGCAAAGGCGGTCACCGCAGACGAGGTAACCGGCGCAGCAATTGCCGACGGCACGCTCATTCTGGACGTTCGGACTCCCGAGGAGTTCGAGGCGGCCGCCGTCGAAGGCGCGATCAACATCGAGATCGATGCGCTGCGGGAACGTCTCGCTGAGCTCGACCCGGCGCGGCCGCTGTTGGTGCACTGTGCGGCCGGCTACCGCGCCCACCTTGCCACCAGGATTCTGGTGCAGCACGGGTTTCGGGACGTGACCAACATTCTCGGCGGCTTCACCAGCATTGAACGTCAGGCTGAAGCCGGTGTACTGGACGGGCTCGAACTCAACTCCAACAGCGCTCCGGTACCCGGCCCGTGCATGAGCGGCCCGCCGCCGGCCGGGGCCGGCAATTCGAGTCCGATCTCTTCCGAAAACGGAGACGGCCCCTATCTTGTGGACGTGCGCAGCCCCGAGGAGTACGCCGCCGGTCATGTTCCGGGGGCGATCAACCTCCCCGTGGGCGAAGTAATGTCGCGCCACCAGGAGCTCGCGGCGGTTCGGGCGGCTGGCCGCAAAGTAGTGCTGTATTGTGCCAGCGGATCACGCAGCGAATACGCGCGCCTGATTCTGAACCAGCTCGGGGTGTCGGGGATTGAGAACGGCGGCGGTTACCAGGAGATGATGCGCCGCTACAGCTGAGACGCGCGGATCACATCGACAGTTGCGGGATCGTGCTCACGGCTTCTTCCGGTTGCCGGATCGACGCAGACCATGACTACGACCGCGCGCGCCGCGACCAGCTCCTCATCG
>PWMO01000214.1 GCA_003558175.1 Spirochaetaceae bacterium | reverse complement strand
CGATGAATCGAATCCCGAGACAGCGGCGGCGAAGGCAAGCAGAACCAGCAGCGAGGTCAACAGCCAGCGCCCCGGACGCATGCGCGGCGGCGCCAGAAAATATGCAATCACCATCTGCAGCGGCACCAGGCCAAACCAGATCAGCGCGGTTCGCACGTCATATGATATCACTACCGCCGGATGCAGAACCGGCGCTGCGAGTGCAAGAACGTAGAGCAGCAGACGTGACAGAAACAGCAGTGTCATGATGCTCTCCTCGTGTTTCGAGATTGTGGTGTGTTCTTTGTTCGGTTACGGGTAAAGATGCGGCTGCCTGCACGCCGCGCCGGATCGGCCGTTGACCCAAAGAGCTCAACGGCAAGCTGCTGCCGGCCGACCACGGTCCACGTGTGACTGGACTGCAGCGTCAGACGCGGGCGCGGCTTGTCGCGCACGGGAATCCAGCGCGTCGGCAGGGCGCCGGGCACCAGTGCGTATCCGGCGTCTACGGTCTGCACCTCAGGCCCGGCCGCCGGACCCGCGGCGCCGGCCGCTTCGGTACAGAACAGGTGCGCTTCGACCTGCGGCCGGCTTTGCAGAAACCGCGTCAGGTCGCCGTCGTACGGGGTGGTGAAGACTACCACCAGGCGGTCGTTCGGGTCATGGAACAGAGCGGGCGGCTCTGGCGTCCAGTGCAGCGCGCCAACTACCGGGCTGATCTCTTCTATGTCGCCCGCGGTCTCGAGGATGTGTTCACCCTCCGCGGTCACCAGGCGGAACTGGTACTCGTCGCGCAGCCGCTTCACCTGGTGCATGAAGGTGAGCACCCAACCCTTCAGAAAGTCGAGGTGCACCAGCGACTCGAGACTCTCGGCCCGCTGTGACGGCGGCCGGAAATGGCGCAAATAGACGGTGATCAGCTGTGTCTGGTCCTGCGTTAACGGCGAAATGCGGGTGTAGATCTCAGAGATGCGTGCCGAGGCTTTCCAGTTGATATCCCTGAATCGGTCCCCCGGAACGTACTCGCGCATGTAGTAGCGCTCTTCTTCCGGGTTGCGGCTGCGGCTTGTCTCGCGCTCGCCGCCGGTGGCGTACACCGCCGGCAGGTCCTGCTGGGTGAGAATAGGCGGCCGCACCGGAATCGTGCGCGACATCGGCACGCCGAAACCGGCCCGCACAACACCAAAGAGATCGCGCACCAGCAACGAACATCGGCAGCGCAGCGTACCGCTGAACGGCAGGTAAATCGGAAGCGGGAAATCGTTGCCGCTTGTTGCCGATGCGTCCTTGTAAACCGACAGTACGCTCCGCGGCGAGCACTCGAGCCTGCCGCGCAGCACGCAGTGAATGCGAAAGAACCACCAGCTGCGGGCGCCGTCAATTTCCATGCTCTGCTGTTGCCGGTTGAAGCGTGAGTAGAGCGGCGTGGAGCTGTGCCATTCGATTCGCTGTGCGCCAAATTGCAGCGCCTGCAGCCGCGCGGCAAGCGCCAGCAGCAGCAGCAGCAGCAGGATAACCGAACTGAGAAACAGCCCGACCGGCTCGCGAGTCGTTACGCTGCGGGCAAACAGGTACACCGCGAGGCAGAAGAGCACGGTTCCCGACAGGGTGAGAGGATAATAGACCTGGGCAAGTCGCCGGAGCTGCTTCAGTCTCCGGCGACCTGGTAACTTCTGCATACGCATTTGCAGGCGCGGGTCCTCGGCTGCCCGCGCGAATGCCTGGTGCGGACCGCGTACGTGCCGCTCTCCGCTCAAGCGGTTACTTCGACCGGGACCGTGTGCAGGATCTCTTCAATAATGGTAGAGGCCGGCTGCGCGGAGTTCTTCATCACAAGGCGGTGCGATACGGCTGCCGGGAAGATCTCCTTCACGAGGTCAACGGACACCCAGTCGTCGCCACGAATCAGGGCCAGGGCACGGCTCATGCGCGACAGCTTCACGCCGGTGCGTGGACTTGCTCCCACCTCCACCTCTTCGTGCTCCCGGCTGCGCCGCACACAGGCAACGATATACGCGACAACTTCGGCATGAATCTCGACCTCGTCCACCAGACTCTTCCACTGCAGCAGCTGATGGTGGGGAATGACCGGACCAAACCGCGACCACGCGTCGTCTCGCCCGTGACGCGTCACAATTCCGGCCTCGTGCTGTGCATCCGGATAGCCCATTGAGAGCTGCACCATGAAGCGGTCAAGCTGCGGTGCGGGAAGCGGGAACAGATGCGCGCCCTTGAGGTTCATCGTGGCGATGATGAAGAACGGATCCCGCAGTTCGAACGTCTTCCCTTCAACGGTTACCGTCTGCTCTTCCATGGCCTGGAAGAAGCTGCCCTGTGTCTTCGGCGTGAGCAGGTTGATCTCGTCGCAGAGAACGAAGTGGGCGAAGATCGGCCCCTTGTTGAAAACAAGCTCCTGCGTAGCGCCATAGAGGCGGTTGTAGCCCAGAATGTCCTGCGGCAACAGGTCCACCGTGCACTGAATGCGGCTGAAATTCTCCATCAGAGGGGATTTGGCCGGGGTCGATGCCGCGGCCGGAGGGCCAGCAGCGGGTGGTGAACTCTGCGTCGAGGCAGGGCCCCGGTCTGATCCAGCGCCGGACGAGGCCGCGTGCTGTTCGCCGCGGTGGTTATTGCCTTCCCACGATATTGAGCCGGCCAGCGCCTTGGCAAGCGAAGTTTTACCCACGCCGTGTGAGTCGGCCAACAGCACGTGCCCACCGGCGATGTGTGCCGCAAGCAGGTGCTCGAGTTTTCTTCTGTCGATGGATATAACCGACTGTATGTTATCGATCAGTCGTGAAACGCCGTCGGCAACACCCTGAACCGTATTGGACTCCATCGATTCGAATGTAGAGCTTCATTGTCGGAAAGTCAATCAACAGGTTCGATTGCGCTTCGATTGTCTGCCGGAGGTCTATGGCCGCGTCCGGCCGATTCCGGGTGCCTGCGGGCCATTCCCGGCGTCGGACTGCAACGGGAAAATACTGAGGGTGGTATCAGGGAGGAAAGCGCAATCTTTTCTCGCAAATGCGTGATTTGTTGCCGCAGATGCGCTATGCTTAGTTGTTACAGAGTCTGCGTCCGTAGGCGGGCGTGTCCGGTCTCTCCGTCCTGGGCACAACTGGCCGCCTCAGCTCGGGGCATCTTCTGCGTTCCTGCCGGGGTCGTGGCGGTTGGAGGTCTTCTCCACGCCACGACACCGCCTTTCAGTTCCGACACAGTCGCTATCCGACACAGCGCGCGCAATTGCGGGACTGCTGTGAAATGTGCTACCAATAGGCTGCATGCCCACAGTAGATCCGGTAGCCGATGCTCGCTTTCTGATTCTGTATCTGAACACTCACCCACTTTTCGCGATCGGGATCATGCTGCTCATTGGGTATCTGCTGGGTCGCGGTGCTGAACGCGTCGGGCTGCCGGATATCAGCGGCTTCATCGTTGCGGGGCTTCTCATGAGTCGGCACGTTACCGGCGTGATATCGGCGGCCGCGGCGGTAGAGTTACTGGTGATCAGCGAAGTGGCCCTGGGCCTGATCTGCTTCACGATCGGCGCCGAGCTGCAGCTCTCCAAGCTGCGGCGAGTTGGCCGCCGCGTCGGCTGGATCACCGCGGGCCAGATTGGCGTTACCTTTCTGGCCGTTCTGGCAGCCACGCGGGCGGTGGGTGTCGACCTGCCGTACGCGCTGGTACTGGCCGCCGTCGCGGGAACAACGTCCCCGGCAGCCACTGTGGTGATTGTCCAGTCGCTGCGTGCCCGCGGCAACTACGTCGATTATCTCTTCGGCACGGTCGCTCTGGGTGATGCCGCGGCGATCGTGATCTTCAGCGTTCTGCTGGCGTTTGTGCCGACGATGCTCGGGATCGGCACCGCAGTCAGCTTCGTCACCGGAGTGTCGGGTGCGTTGATGGGTATTGCGCTTTCGTTGTTGCTGGGTGTCGCGGCAGGGTTGATTATTCACGCAGTCGTGCGCCACCACGAAAGCAACAGCGAGACGCTGATTGTGACGCTCGGGGCGGTACTGCTGGGAACCGCTGTAGCCACCGCCTTTCAACTCTCCCCGCTGCTGCTGAGCATGGCCGCCGGAACCACGGTTGCCAATCTCTCGCTTCGCAACAGCCGTGTTTTCCGCGCCGTAGAACCGCTGACACCGCCTGTCTATGCCCTCTTCTTCGTCATAGCCGGAACCAAGCTGCAGCCCTCCCTGTTTCTCGAACCGGCCCTGCTTCTCGCCGGCTCGGCGTATGTGATCGCCCGCTGGGCCGGGAAGTACTACGGCACCCGGCTGGGCGCTGCGGTGAATCGCGTTGAGCTCCCCATCGGCCGCTATCTTGGCGTCTCGCTGTTTCCGCAGGCCGGCGTGGCGCTTGGCCTGGTTCTCATGTTGCAGGTTGTAGCGGAAGGGGCCGCTCCCGGGGTGCCGGCGAACATCACCCAGACGGTAAACGTGGTGCTGTTCGCCGTTTTCATCAATGAAATTGTCGGGCCACCGCTCTCGCGGCTGGCAACCATCAAGGGCAACCGGATGGAGGACTAAGGGAATAATGGAGATCCAGAACACGCTTGCACCAGAATGCTGTAACGTCAAGTTCAACGCCAGGAGCAAGGACGAAGCGCTGCGCGGCCTGGCCCGCCTGGCTGCCAGGAGCCCCGCTTGCAGCGCAATTGGCGAGAGCCACATCTACGAGGTGCTCGCAAAGCGCGAAGCGCAGGGCTCGACGGCCTTCGGCAACGAGATCGCGCTTCCGCACGCGCGGGTTGAGGGATTGACGCGCTTTGTGGTGTTCATTGCGGTCTCTGCGCGCGGGGTTCCCTTCGATGCCCTCGACAAGAAAAAGGTTCATCTCTTCTTCGTGATACTCGGCCCGCCGGAGGATGTGAACCAGCACCTGCGAATTCTTGCCACAATCTCACGGCTGGTGGGTCACACCCGCATCAAGAAGGAACTTCGCGCGGCGCGCTCGGTTGATACGCTCATTGAGTCGATGGTTCGCAACCTCGGCACACCGGATGCGTCCGGCGCGGAGACGCGTGAAGAGACGAAGCTGCTCCTGATCAACCTCTACATCGAGGAGTACCTGCACGACATACTGCAGCTGCTGCTGGAACACGGCATCGAAGGAGCGACCGTGCTGGATTCCTCCGGCATGGGGCGGTATATCTCCAACGTGCCGATCTTCGCCGAGTTCATCGGATTCATGCAGGAACGCAAACAGTACTCCAAGACGATCCTGGCCCTTGTTCCGCAGTCCCGGATGCACCGAATCATCGAGGGCGTTGAGCGCATCACGGGCGACCTTGACACTCACGAAGGTGCGGCAGTCGTCGTGCTGGATATCAGCCTGTTCAAAGGCACCATGAAGATGTTCTGATGCTCGCCGCCATGAGTGGATCGGAGGCGCTTCCCGAGTATCTTGTTCAGAACGCGCTACAGAACCTGTTCCAGAACCTGCTTCAGATCGCCCCGGTATGGTCGCTGTTCGTTCTGATTGCCGTCTCAATCGCCGTGCTGGTGAAAGGCGCGGATCTCGTAGTTGAAGAGGCAGTTGGTCTGGCCGCCCGACACAACGTGTCGAAGGTTCTCATCGGGGCAACCATTGTCAGCATCGGAACTACGTTACCCGAGGCAGCGGTTTCGGTCATGGCGGCGGCAACCGGCATGCCCGACGTGGCGGTGGGAAACGCTGCCGGATCGGTGATCTGCAATTTCGGCCTGATTCTTGGGGTCTCGATCTTGCTGGCGCCAACCGGCATCGATCCAACCACGGTGCGTCGGCACGGGCGTGTGCAACTGGCAACCGCACTGCTGCTACCGGCAACCGTGCTGCTGTTCCGCACGCCGGACGGCGGCGGCCGGATCCCACAGACGGCCGGCCTGATGTACGTCGTCCTGCTGTCGGGCTATCTCGCGCTGTCGGTGTACTGGGCTCGGCACGGTAGCCGACTCCCGGTTGCCGTGGCCGAACCGGCGTCTGATCTGAGTGGCGCACGGCGCGCGGCGCCGGATGTGCTTCAAGAGCGCGACGGCCGGGGCTGGAAGACCGCGGCAGAGCTGCTGCTTGGCATCGTGCTGGTGGTGGGAGGCTCCCGCCTGCTGGTACCTGCCGTGCAGGAGCTGGCGCTGAGGCTGCGAGTGCCGGACGCCATCGTCGCGGCAACCCTGGTTGCGTTTGGAACATCGGTGCCCGAACTGGCAACCGCCGTGACGGCCGCGCGCAAAGGGCACGGCGAGTTAGCCGTGGGAAACGTGATTGGAGCCAACGTGCTGAACGTGTTGCTGGTCATTGGGGTTTCTGCCTCCGTTACCCCCGGCGGACTGTACGCTTCACGGCACGCCGCGCAGCTCCTCTTGCCGGCCGTGGCGCTTATCTCGCTTGTGGTCTGGCTGGGGGTAGCGCTGCAACGTGGTCGGACTGGACGGCTGTTTGGCGCGCTGCTGCTGGTTCTCTACAGTGGCTCAGCTGTTGCGGGGTATCTGCTGTAGAAGGAAGCGACCGGCAAGGCAGAGGCCGGCGAACCAAGCTCTGGAAAGAAAGAAGCCCCCCGGCCTGACTCACCGCCCGAAATCAACCAAAGCCGCAACGAAGGAATGCGGACGCGGGTGAAGCCGAGAGGAGGCAAGAGCGGCAACACCCGGCGGTTGGCCCAGACCGAAGGACTAACACAAGAACCACACATCCACTGCAGGCAACGCCTGAGCTGGACATGGAACAATATACCACCTGTGACCGATAAAGCCAATATATTTTACTTATTTAATCACCAATGATGCACAGCGGTGTGCGGTGGTGTGCGGCGTTATCTCCTGCAGCAACCCGTCATACGAACGTCATGCGAGGAGGTCCGCACGCACCCGACACCAATCGCGGTACGCCCGTTGGTACGCCTGCGTCAGCTGCGGCCGTGGGGTGCAACTGAAAGAATCGGCTGCCCGTACGCGAGGGTTCTCGGAAAGCAGATTCACCCCGCCCGCGGCACCCGCCGCAAGCAGGGCCGCCCCAAATACGGATGACTCCTCGAGCGAAAGGCATCGGTGCGGCAAGTCCAGAACGTCGGCTTTCAGCTGGAGCCAGAACCGGTTGCTGACCTGGCCTCCGGCAACCCGAACTTCAGCCGGCGCAAACCCGTTTTCTGCAAAGGCGGCAAGCAGGTCCCGCTGAGCGTACGTTACCCCTTCGAGAACTGCGCGCGCAAAGTGCCCGGTGGAATGCTGCAACGTTACCCCGGCAAACTGGGCGCGCACAGTCTCGTCCCACTGAGGGCTGCGCGATCCGGCCAGGTACGGCATCAAGAAGAGTCCCGCCGCGCCCGGCTGGCACGCTTCCGCGCGGCTGATCAGCTCTTCATCATCAAACCGTTCACCAAGTAAGCGGTCACGAAACCACTGCCAGGCGCTTCCGGCGGCACTGAGCGG
>PWMO01000248.1 GCA_003558175.1 Spirochaetaceae bacterium | reverse complement strand
TTCTTCTCGCGCTGAATGTGCTGGATCGTGTTCATCAGGTCGCGGATTTCGGCCGGGTTCAGACCGGCCG
Organism: Spirochaetaceae bacterium; assembly: GCA_003558175.1. Lineage (GTDB taxonomy): Bacteria > Spirochaetota > Spirochaetia > DSM-27196 > PWMO01 > PWMO01. The sequence continues at coordinate 7,391 of PWMO01000248.1, read as the reverse complement.
CCGGCTCGTCCAGCAGCAGCAGCCTGGGCTGCGACATCAACGCGCGAGCCAGCTCGAGACGGCGACGCAACCCGTAGGAGAGATTGGCCGGCTTCTGCAACGCGTGGGCCTCCATGCCCAGAAACGCCAGCTGCTCCATCGCCCGCTCCGTTATCGCCTTCTCAGACTTGCGCACCCGTGGCGAGCCGACCAGTTCGTCAATTACCGTGTATCCGAGGCTCCCGGCAGACGAGATCTTGACGTTGTTGATAACCGAAAGCCCGTTGAAGAGGCGGATGTTCTGAAAGGTACGCGCAATCCCAAGCCGCTGGATGCGGTGCGACGGAAGGCGGGTGATGTCTTCGCCGTTGTAGGTCAACGATCCGCTGTCGATCTCCTGCACTCCCGAGATCAGGTTGAAGGTCGTGGTCTTTCCGGCGCCGTTGGGGCCGATGATGGCGCTGATCTGGTTTTCTTCCTGCACCATCGAAAAATCCACAACCGCGGCGACACCGCCAAAGTTCTTGCAAATTGACTCGATCTGCAGCAGTGCCATGACTACGCTCCCTTCCCCGCGGCACGCGCCGCACGCCGCCGGAACCGCGCCTTGATCCACTGCGGCGACAGCTCCCAGCTTCCGAAGAGCCCCTGCGTTCTGAAGATGATCACCAGAATGACCAGGACCGCAAGGATGACGTCACGCCACACGTTGGCAAACCGAAACACTTCGCCGAAGCTGTAGTAGAGAATGGAGGTGATCAGCGCGCCGGTGACGCTGTTGATGCCGCCCACAAAGATTATGACGATGAGCTTTGCCGACTCCAGCCAGTTAAACAGGTTGGGCTCGATGAAGGACATATTGAACGCCAGCAGCGCACCACCGTATGACGCGATGGCCGCCGACAGCAGGAAGACTCTGATCTTGTGCGCGTATACCGCCACCCCCATCGCCTGGGCCGCCAGTTCGTCATCGCGTATCGCGATGCAGTTGCGGCCGAACGCGGTCTTCTTGAGATTGGCGACAAATATCAGCACTACAACGGTTGAAACGCCGATCAGCGGAAGCTCGGCGGCGTACGGAATGCCCGCGAGCCCCATCGCGCCGCCGGTCAGCTGCGCGGTCCATAGGAGCAAAGCACGCACCATCTCCCCGAAGCCGAAGGTTACCAGCAGGAAATAGTCGCGACGAAGCTTCAACGTCGGGATGCCGATGACCAGTCCCGCCGCCATTCCAACGACAATCGCCAGCACCATCGCGATCCAGATCGGCAGGCCGAAGCGTGTAGTCGCCAGCCCGGCGGTATAAGCACCAATCGTGATGAAGGCGCCGTGGCCCAGCGAGAAGAGCCCGGTGAGACCGCTCAGCAGATACACCGACAGAACGAATATGGTGAACAGCAGCGTGGTCTCCAGTACCTTGGCGTAGAAAAGCATGGTCGCTCCTTAAGCCTTGACGGTGTACGGCTTGCCGGCGATGCCCTGCGGCCGAACCAGCAGCAGAATGACAATCCCCAGGTAGATGATGATCGGCGTAACCGACGAGCCGACCTCCGCAATCAGCAGCGACTCCACCGCACCCAGCAGGATGCCCGCGACCACTCCGCCCGCGAGGCTGCCCATTCCGCCGATGATGGCCGCAATGATGCCCTTGATCATCATAGCGCCGATAAACGGAGTGACAGTGTAGGTCATTCCCAGAAAAAAACCGGTTATCCCGGCGAGCGCGCCGGCAATCACAAACGTAACACCGGTCACCACGTCGGTATTGATACCCATCAGCGGCGGAGTATAGATATCGCTCGACGCGGCTCGAATCGCAATTCCCAGCTTGGTTGAACGCAGAAACAGAGTCAGTGCGATCAGCACCAGCGCCGATATTGCCAGCATCAGCAGGTACGTTCCGGAGACAACCAGACCTCCAAGATAGAACGCCGTGCGCTCGAAGAACTCGGGATACGGGTAGTAGTGGGCGCCCCACATCGCCGAGAAGAACTGCTGCACGAGCATGGCAACCGTAATTGAGTTGACAAAGAAGTAGGTCAGTGGCTTGCCCGCCAGCCGAACCGGACGAAAAACCAGCCGCTCGACCAGCAGCCCCACAACGCCACCGATGAGCGTGGTCGCCACCAGCACGACCCAGAAATCGGCAACGACGCGGGTTGAGAGAAAGTAGCCCACGTACGCCGAGATCGCCACAACTCCACCGTGCGAGAAGTTGGAGAACTTGAGCACGTTAAAGACAATGCCAAAGCCAACCGCCATCACGGCGTACACGCCCCCGAGAGACACACCGTTTATCAGCTGCTGAAGAAAGACGCTCGAGCCCATTCTGAACCTTCCTCCCCGGGCAGGTTTGCCGTTTGCAGCGCCGAGCGGCAAAAGATCGCACCGACGCAAGATTGCACTTGCATTATTATCATTCCATGATATTATAAAGGGAGATCTTGGATTATTCAACGGTTTTTCTGCACACATTTCAGGGAGGTAGTCACGATGAAAGCACAGATTCGCTTTGTAGCCATTGCAGCTGTTCTGCTACTGGTTTCCGGTGCGCTTCTTTTTGCCGCCGGAGAACGTGAGCCCGCCGCCGACCGGCCCGTTCGCATCGGCATGTACGCCGACTTGAGCGCCGGGACTGCGCAATGGGGAACCGATGCGGAGAAAGGTGCCCGCTTGCGGGTAAAGGAGGTCAATGAAGCCGGAGGGGTTCTGGGACGCCCGGTTGAGCTGATTGTCTACGACATTGAACAGAGCCCGACGGAGGCAGTGCGGGCGTACACGCGGCTGGCACAGGAGGACCGCGTGGCGGTGATCAACGGTTCACTGCTCTCCAATACCGCGCTGGCGGTTTCGCCGGTTGCCGAGCGGGTGCGAGTACCGGTTGTATCCCGCGCCATGGACGAGCGCGCCACCACTCCCGACTTTGACCCGGAAGACCCGGACCGCGAGATACCGGTCAACCCGTACTTCTTTCTGACGCAGCCGTCGGCGTTCCAGCAGGCCGCAATTATCGCCTGCTACGCCATGAACGAACTCGGCATGGAGAGCTTCGCCATGCTCTACACGCCCTCCAACTCCTACTCGCTCTACCTGGCGCGAGGCTTTGAACACTACGTCAACAACAACGGCGGTCGGATGGTTGGCAACTATGAGTTCCAGGCCGGCGACATGGACTACCGGTCACAACTCACCCGAATCCGGGAACTGAACGCGGACGGCCTCTTCATCCCCAACTACGTGACCGAAAACGCCAACGCCGTGCGCCAGGCACGGGAGATCGGCGTGCGCTCACGGTTTCTGGGAAACAACTCCTGGTACAAGCCGATGGATGAGGTGGCAGGATCGGCGGCAGACGGCGCCTACTTTCCCAACAATATCACGTTCGACGATCCCAAGCTGCAGGACTTCTTTGCGCGCTATCGGGCTGAGTTTGGCGTTGAGCCGCGCCTGCACTCCTTCTCGGGATACGATGACATCGGCCTGATGATCGATGCCATCAGGCGCGCGGGGTCTGATGACCCGGAAAAGGTGCGCGCAGCACTTTCCGAGGGAGTTCCGTTTGAAGGCGTGGTGACAACCATCGAGATCGACCCCAGGACGCATCGCGCGGTGGACATCCCGCTCTCGATCCTGAGGTTTGAAGGCGCTGAGATCAAGACGGTCGAGTTCGAGTATTTCGCGCGTTAAACAGTGTTTCACCGCTGGGTCCGGCGCGCCGGGCCCAGCGGCTTCCCAAGAAGCGCCGCAGGTTCGCGATCGCCGATGGTCCGGGCGCTGTGTTACTCGCCGATTCTGGAAACGAAGCTGTCCGAAATCTGATTGAGTTCTGCCAGCTGCTCTTCAGACAGCCCGTGCTCAACAGGACGGGCTGCCAACTGCCGGGCCATCTCTTCTGCTCGCTGCGTCAGCGACGGTCGGCCCGCATTGTCCCAGTCGGCACGCCGCTTGCGAAACAGCAACCGGGGCTCGAACAGCTCGTCGCGAAAATGCTCGAAGGTATGGTCGGTCTCAAGAAACGACCCGGCGATACCGGTCTCGCGGATCTGCTCGACCGCGAGTGATTTGGCGTCTACGTGCAAGCCCCGCAAGAAACGCTTCGCGTAGGCGATCATCTCGTCATCAATTACCGCCTGCGCCGCCGACACCGTAACCTCGGATTCCAGCTGACCTACAGCCCAGATTACCGAAGCGCGAGCCTGCAGGTGCGTGGCAAAGCCGAACATCTTCTCCAGCGCGGCCTGCGAGTCGGGCAGCATCGATTCCGTGGAGACCCAGCTCCCCGAAGGGATGCCGTAGAACCGGCCCAGCTGCGCCGCCGCCTGCGCAAAGAGCGCATTCTCCGGCCCTCCGGTTACCGCAATGCTGGTCCGCATGTCGAAGGTGTGTGCAAGGCCCAGATTGAAAATGCACGGCCGCCCCGGTTCCAGCAGCTGATTCAACACAATTCCCGCCAGGATCTCGGCGGTTCCAACGGCACACGAGCCCGCAAGAGTGACCGGCCCCGACACCCCCGCCATCGGTTCTCCGTTTACCGTGACCGGAATACCAACTCCGGCGGTTTCGCGGAAGATCTCCAGCGCCAGATTGGTCCAGCGCAACGGCCCGTGCGCCGTAAAGCCGATGCTGAACCAGGGGTAGTCTCCCACCACCTTCTTCATCCGCACCATCTCGCGCGCACCCTCAGGCGAGAAACAGAACACCCGGATATGCTTGGTTGTGTTGCCGGCAATGATCGCCAACCCCGCCACGTCCCGCGCCTTCGCAGGGACGTCTTCCATTGCAAAACTGAACACGCCGTCCACGTTGGGAAGCTGGTGCAGCAGTCTGCTCCACGCCGGCAGGTCGTGCGAGGTGAAAGCGCGGGCGGCGCCGTTCTCAAAGATGTTCATCCCGGGAACGGACCATATCACCGGTTCGCCGTCCGGTGAAACCGCCCTGCCGCTGTTGTAGCGATCGGCAAACGTAAACTCGGCCGGGCAGAGCGCGACGGCCTCACGCACCATTTCCGGCGGAAAGCGAATTACGTTTGCTCCATTGCCTTCCCGTGCGCCGGAGCGCAGCAATAGCTCGCACAGCGCATCGTGCTCCATGCGCACGCCCGGATCCTGCAACAACGCCGTGGCGGCATCGTGAATCTGCTCGACGTCAATCTTCATGGTGATTGCCTCTGTTCCCGTCTATCGGTCTGCATAAATGGCCTGCATAAATATCACAGGATGATATTATAACAAGGCAATTGTAACCCGGGTTTGCGTGGCGGTCAAATATCTTCGAGCTCGACTTTTCCCAGCGCCGCGAGTGCGATCCGCACGTTGCCGAACGGTGCGCTGACCGCGAAGCCTTCCACGTGATCGCTGATGGCGACCATCATCTCCCGCGCAATGGAGACGCCGATGCGTACCCCCTCCTGCTTGGTCCTGGCGCGACTCATCCGCTCGAGCACGCTGTCGGGGACACTGACTCCCGGCACTTCGTTGGCCATGAACTCGGCGTTCTTGTAGCTTACCAGCGGCCAGATTCCGGCGACAATGGGAATTCTGAACGGCGCGATTCTATCGAGAAACTTCAGCAGCATCTGAACGTCAAAGACCGGCTGCGTAATAGCGTACTCCGCGCCGGCTTCGACCTTCTCTCTGAACCGCCGTATCTCGCGTTCCATGTCGTTTGCCACCGGGTTGGCCCCCACGCCAATCGTCAGCGTGAGCGGCTGCGCCAGCACGTTGCCGCCGATATCGACGCCACGATTCAGGTTGTGTACCACCGACGTGAGCGCCACCGAGTCCAGATCGAACACTCCGGTGACGTCGGGGTACTCGCCCACCTTCGGCGGATCCCCGGTTATCAGCAGCATATTGGAGAGCCCGATCGCCGAGGCGCCCAGCATGTCTGCCTGCATGCCAATCAGGTTGCGGTCACGACAGCACACGTGAAGAATAGCTTCGATCTCCGGAACGCTCTGCTGAATCATGACGGCGGCTACCATGGGCGACATGCGTGAGCTCGCCCGCGGGCCATCGGGAATGTTCACGGCGTCGATGCCGTACTGAGCACAGAGCCGTACTCTGTCGAGAATTGACGAAAGGTCCGTGCCCCGCGGCGGAGTGATCTCGATAGAGGTAATCTTCTGTCCGGCGGCGAGCCTGGCGCCGATCTTCGATCGCTCGGCCAGCGGCAGCGGCTCCTTGCCCTCGGTGGTTTTCTGATAGCGCTCCGCAGCCCGCTGCTGCTTCGGCCTGGTGATGGTAGCCTTGTCGAGAGCCCGCACCCCACTGATGATGCGCCGAATATGCTCCGGTGTTGTACCGCAGCAGCCGCCGATGATCCGAACGTCTTTTTCGGCGAACCGCTTGGCGTACTCCGCCATGTACTCGGGCGTCGACATGTAGAGCATTCTGCCTTCAACTTCTCGCGGCATGCCGGCGTTGGGCATGACCGAAAGCGGCTTGTCGGTGACACCGCGGATCCTTTCGATGCTGTTCAGCAGTTGCGAGGGACCGACGGAGCAGTTCAAACCCACTGCCGCCACCGCGCTCTCGGCGGCAACTCGGCTGATCGCGGTTTCTATCGGCTCACCGTAAACGGTTTCGTTGTCATGACGCACCGTCATCTGCGCGATGATTGGAAGATCGGTCACCGACGCCACCGCGCGTATGGCCAGCAGAATCTCGTCGCTGTTACTGAAGGTTTCCAGGATGATGCAGTCGGCCTCCGAAAGAGCGCGGGCCTGCTGCGCGAACACGCCGGACACCTCATCGGCCAGCGCCGGGCTGCGCGAGGTGAGCTCAATGCCAAAAGGCCCCATCGCGCCGGCAACCAGTACCGCTTCGCCTGCGGCGTCGCGCGCGATATCAACCGCTGCGCGGTTGATCGCTTCCACCTTGTCACCAAGCCCGAACTTCGACAGCTTGTACTGATTGGCGCCGAAAGAGTTGGTCTCGATTGCGTCTACGCCCACGTCCACGTACGCACGATGCACCTTTGCGACCAGGTCCGGCCGCGTCAGGTTCAGCTCGTCAAACGAGGCGTTCAGAAAGACGCCTTCCTGGTAGAGCATGGTGCCCATAGCGCCATCAAACAGCACGATGTGATCTGCCATCATTTCAGTAAGATTCTTGCGACTATTCATTGAGTCTCCTTGTCTGTGGGTTATTCCTGATCATCCATACAGAGCGCACAGACGGCCATCCAATCCGAGGTTCGAGTGGGTGGTGATAGCGTCTAATGCCGTCTCAAGGTCCTGCGTCGGCTCAGAAGCGGTCGACAGCCGAACGAATGGCACGGATATGTTCCGCGCTTGTGCCACAACAGCCGCCGATGATACGGGCACCGGCGTTCAGCAGCTCCGGCACCAGCGACGCCATGAACTGCGGACTATCGGGGTATCTGCTCTCCCCCTGTTCCAGCACCGGCAT
>PWMO01000021.1 GCA_003558175.1 Spirochaetaceae bacterium | reverse complement strand
TGGCCAGAATACTGGACAACTATCCCACTCAGACGTTGACCTCGGACCAAGAGTTCTTCACGCGCCTGGCGTTCCATTTTCGTGACATGGTGTCGCTGGCATACTCGTTGTACGGATCGCGGATTTCGTTTGACGACTGGGTCGAACGGCTGGTTGCCCTCCTTTACCGCAATTACCAGCAGCGTTCCAAAGCGGCGCGACGGCGCGACCGTGAGCGGGTACGCAACCCGCTCTGGTACCTGAGCAATGAGCTGGTTTCCACGATGCTCTACGTTGACCGCTACGCGGAGAATCTCGAAGGACTCAAGTCAAAGGTAGAGCACTTCACCGACCTGGGCATCAACCTGGTGCACCTGATGCCGCTGCTCGACTCTCCGCCGGGTGCCAATGACGGCGGCTATGCGGTGCGGGACTACCGCAAGGTGGACCCGCGCATCGGAACCATGGATCAATTGGTTTCACTGATCGAAGCGTTCCACGAGCGCGATATCCTGGTGGAGCTTGACCTGGTGGTGAATCACACCTCAGATCAGCACGATTGGGCGGCGCAGGCGCGCTCGGGCGAGACGCGGTATCAGGAATACTACTACATGTATGAAGACCGCACCATTCCGGACGACTTCGAGGCGTCGATGCCGGAAGTCTTCCCCGAGACGGCGCCGGGAAACTTCACCTGGATACCGGATGCCGAGCGCTGGGTGATGACGGTGTTCCACAGCTATCAGTGGGATCTCAATTACGGCAACCCGGAAGTCTTCCTCGAGATGCTGGACGTGATGCTGTTTCTGGCCAACTGCGGCGCAGACGTGCTGCGACTCGATGCCGTTCCGTACCTCTGGAAGAAGATCGGCACTTCGGGCCAGAATCTGGAAGAGGCGCACACAATCCTGCGCCTGTTCAGAGTCTGTTCTCTGGTGGCGGCGCCGTCGGTGGCATTGATGGCGGAAGCCGTGGTACAACCAACCGAAATCGTGCGCTACTTCGGGACCGGCGAGTATGCCGGCCGAGAGTGCGAGATGGCCTACCACGTATCGCTGATGGTGCTGCTCTGGGACTGCATTGCCACTCGCTCAACCCGGCTGTTCCGACGCGGGCTTGCCACCATGCCGGCGATCCCGCGCGACTCCACGTGGTTCACCTACATTCGCTGTCATGACGATATCGGACTGGGTTACGCCGACGACGACATCCGCTCCTGCGGTTACGATCCCTTCCTGCACCGCCGCTTCATCGTAGATTACTTCACCGGGAAGTACCCCGGCTCCAGCGCCGCCGGTGCGCCGTTCATGAGCAACCCCCGGACCGGCGACGCCCGCATCAGCGGCAGCGCGGCAAGTCTCGTTGGGCTGGAGCGCGCGCTCGAGCGCCAGGACGCGCGCGGCGTTGATATTGCTGTCGATCGCCTGCTGCTGCTGTATGCAATTGTGTGCTCAATCGGCGGCATTCCCATAATCTATTATGGTGACGAAGTAGCGTACCTCAACGACTACAGCTACCTGGACGAGCCGGACAAGCGTGACGACAACCGCTGGATGCACCGGCCCCGCATCGACTGGGGCAAGATGCAGCGCATCAGCGACGCCACCTCGGTTGAAGGACGAGTCTACCGCCGGATGCAGCAGCTGATAGCCGCGCGCAAGCGGTTACCGGAGTTATCGGCGGTCTATCCGGCGTTGGATGTATGGTCCGGAAACGAGCACGTGCTGGCTTACCTGCGCTACAGCGCCGAATCACGAATCCTGGTTCTGGCAAACGTTTCGGACGTAACTCAGATAGTCTCGCTCCACGTGCTGGAGAACAGCGGAATTGAACACCACACTCCGGACGTGCTGAGCGGCTCGCCGCCGCAGATTGAGGGCGAGTATCTTGTGCTGCGGCCGTACGCCTTCCATTGGCTCAGGCATGAGGTGTTCACATGAGGATAACGCAGTATACCGCGACGCTCGAACGGCGTCGGCGCGGTTTCCACCTGATCACTGCCGAGATCGAGCGCGCCGTCCCGGATCTGCACGAGTTTTCCGCCGGGCTTGCGCATGTGCACCTGCTGCACACCTCCGCAGCCCTCACGCTCAATGAAAACGCCGATCCCGATGTACGCACCGACATGGAGAGCATCTTCTCGCACCTCGTGCCGGAGAACGAGCCGTACTACGTGCACACCTTTGAAGGCCCCGACGACATGCCGGCGCACGCAAAGAGCTCGTTACTCGGCGCATCGGTCAGTGTGCCGATCTCGCGGGGACGCTTTGCGCTGGGAACCTGGCAGGGCATCTATCTATGCGAACACCGCACCCACGCTCAGCGGCGACGGGTATTCATCACGGTGATCGGTCAAAAAGGAGAGTAGTTCATGGCCTCGCTTGAAGAAGCGTTTGCCGTTGCCAGACAGGCGCGCGACAACGCCTATGCCCCCTATTCCGGCTTTCGCGTAGGTGCTGCGGTGAAGCCGTTGGGGCGCGATGAACTGTATGCCGGCTGCAACGTTGAAAACGCCAGTTACGGCGCGACGATCTGTGCCGAGCGGTCGGCGGTGGTGCACATGGTATCGATGCGCGGCAAGAGCCGGATAGAGTACGTTGTGGTGGTCACCGATGCCGATCCGCCCTCGGTGCCGTGCGCGGTCTGTCTGCAGGTTCTGGCGGAGTTCTGCGCCCCGGAGACGATGATTCACCTCGCCGATACGCAACGAATCCGCAAGTCCATCGCGCTGAAAGAACTGCTGCCGCAACCGTTCGTGCTGGTCTGAGTCGCACCGTTTTGCGTATCTTGCGGCTGTTTCGCGTGCTGTTCATATTGCCGATCTGGCTCTATCGCAATGCGGTTTCACCGTGGCTGCCGGCGAACTGCATATACACGCCTACCTGCTCGAACTACGCGCAGGAAGCGATCATGCGACACGGCGTATTGAAGGGCATGGTGCTCGCCGTGGCACGGGTGCTGCGCTGTTCCGGGATGTTTCGCGGCGGCACAGACCCTGTCCCGGCGGATTTCTCATGGAGCGCTATCCGCACCCAGTACCGCGTCTTCCGGCGCAGGCGGGAGCAAGAATGAGCAACAACAAGCGAAGCCGGGGGCCAGCCGCTGGAGACCCAACGCCCGAAGAACACTCCTCAGCGCAGCGCGCGCTCGACATTCTGGATCGTCTCGAGCGTGCGTATCCCGACCACAAACCGTTGCTGAACTACCGGAATCCGTACGAGCTGCTGATCGCGGTGATACTGTCGGCGCAGACCACCGACGCGCAGGTGAATCTCGTTACACCGGCTCTCTTTGCCGCTTTCCCCGACCCGTGCAGCCTGGCGCGCGCCGAGCAGAGTACCGTGGAAGAGCTGATTCACAGCACCGGTTTCTTCCGCGCCAAGGCGCGCAACGTTCGTGCCGCTGCCCGCCTGCTGTGTGAGCAGTTCAATTCAGAAGTTCCCGATTCGATGAAAGCGCTGGTCTCGCTGCCGGGCGTGGGACGCAAAACCGCCAACGTCCTGCGCGGCGCGCTGTACGGTCTACCGGCGGTGATTGTAGATACCCACTTCGCGCGCGTGACGCGGCGCCTCGGGCTGGCTGCCGCCTCGACTGCCGACGGGGTCGAGCGGGAAATTGCCGCGCTGATACCGCCGCAGCGGCAGTACTCATTCAGTATGCGGCTCAACTACCACGGCCGGTATCGCTGCCACGCACGCCGGCCGGATTGCGCCGGCTGTGAGGTCAGACTGCTCTGTCCCTATCCGGGCGGCATGAACAACGCCGAGGCCGAAGATCCGGTGACAAAACAGTCCCGGGTTGATTGAATCTGGCTGCGGAATCCCCTACTATTCTTGCTATGGAGAACGAGAACTCCGCGGCTCATAGTCCGTCGCCAGCCGACGATATGGAGCGGTTGGTATGCATTGCTCTCAGCGACGCTGAACTGGCAGCCGACCTCAGTGACCAGCTGGGATTCTTTGGCTTTTCGATCCGTCGGCTGGATGCCTGGAGCGAGCTGCGGCAGTACACGGATGCGTCGCGGCGCATGATCGCCCTGCTGGACGCTGAATCGCTTGGCGCCGACGCGGACCGTGCCGCCGCGATGCGCGAGCTCAAAGTTTCGTTGCCTGAGCAGCTGCGCGTGGTCTACCTTGCCGCCAGTGACAGCTTTGAGGTGCGCCTGGCGGCAGTTCGCGCCGGAGGCGACGCCTTCTTCGCGGTGCCGCTGGAGATCTCGCGCCTGATCGACAAGCTGGACAACCTCTTCGGCAGCAGCGGCCGCGATCCGTATCATGTTCTGGTAGTCAACGACGATCCTGACGAAGTGTCTACCTACGCGCACATCCTTCAGTCCGAGGGCATGATAACCTCGGTGGTGTCCGATCCGCGTAATCTCTTTCCGGTGTTGATCGAGTCCAAGCCCGAGCTGATTCTGATGGACATGCACATGGATGAGTGGGACGGGATCGAGCTGACTCAGCTGATACGCCAGCAGGAGATCTTTATCGGTATTCCGATCATCTTTGTTTCCAGCGAGAAAGATATCGAAAAGCGGCTGGCGGCAATCGGTTACGGCGGTGACGATTTTGTGAGTAAGCCGGTGGTGCCCCGCTACCTGGGCGCATTGCTGCGGCTGCGGGCTGCCCGTACCCGCCACATGCGCTATTTCATGGAACGGGACTCGCTCACTGGACTGTTGAACCACTCCAATCTGCGCGAGATGCTGACGGCCGAGTTGAAGCGAGCCGAACGCATCGGCAGCGGGCTCTGCTTCTGTATGATCGACATCGATCACTTCAAGTCGGTAAACGACAGCTACGGCCATCTGACCGGTGACCGCGTATTGAAGAGTCTTGCCCGCCTGCTGCAGGACCGGCTGCGCAAGACCGACGTCCTGGGCCGTTACGGCGGAGAAGAGTTTGGCGTCGTGCTGTTTGATACCTCGCTTGAGTATGCGGAGCAGATCATGAACGAGATTCGCGAGAGCTTTGCCAGGATTCGCCAGCTGTTCCAGGGCCGGGAGTTCTACGTCACCTTCAGTTGCGGAATAGCCTCCTATCCGGCTTTTGAGACCGTCGGCGAGCTGGTTGAGGCTGCCGACCGCGCGTTGTACGAAGCGAAGGAGCGCGGTCGCGACCAGGTGGTAACCGTCTGACCCCGCGCCCAACGGAATTGTGAACGGCGCACCGTTTCCCACACGCCTGCGAGCTGAGGACCGCCTATCGGCCTGCCGTCAGCTTGTGCTCAGCCATGCTACGCCAGGCAACTCGCTCAATCAAGCAGCCGCCTTGATTCGAGAGCGCGGTCCCAGGTTGCCCCCGGTTCGGCGCCCGCGCCTCGCGGTTCGTGCCGGGTGCGATCTTAAGCTCGACTTCCAGCAGCTCCACGGACGCGGTGGTGATTGGTCGACCCCACAGTGGGCGGTCGCCAAACGGCAGTTCCGGAAGCAGCGCGCTCTCGCGCAGCCCGAGGAAAAGCATGTCTACGGGAGCCGGTAGAAGGTCCGGGGGAGCGCCTGCCGCGGCGGGCACGACGGTCTGCAGTTGATCACGAATCAGCACCATCGAGGTTGGCGGGAGGACCGGAGCTGCGTAGGCGTCTGAGCCGCGAACCGCGCCGAGCGTGAACGGGCTCAGGTGGAACCCTTCAAGCGCCCCGGCCAGGCTGTTACGGTCGGGCAACGTTTCGGGGCCGTGTGCGGAGTGCGACAGCCACAGCAGCGGGATCAACGGCGGCAGCGCGCGCATCGAGATCAGGCCGTAGCGGCGGAACAGCTCATCCTGCGCCGCGAGGCAGGCGGCATTCACATGGTCGGGAAGGGTCACCGCAAGCATGCGCAGCATGGCCAGATAGTAGCCTTCACCGCTTCCTTTTGCAACAACGGCAGTGGCATGCTATACTGCCTGCAACGGTCGAAACAGAGGCAATCAGAAGGTACCAATGAACCGGAAAGTTGAGCGTGCAGTGCAGGAGATCGTCGGACGCATATCGCGATGGTCGGAAGTAGACACCATCACCATCGTTGAGTCTGGAGACGACGTGTATGATCCCTATTTCTTCCTCAGTTTTGACGTGTACTGTACCGGGCCTATCCCGGACGAGACACAGCGCCGCGAGGTGTTTGCCGACACGGTAGCCTTTGAGGCGCTCCAGAGCAATCGCAAAGACCGGTTTCTGCTGCGCGATATCCCGTTCCGGCTCGAGTACAAGGACGTTAAGCGGTATAACGAGATCATCAGCGCCGCCAAGGCAAACGAGGTGGTACATCGAGACTCGGGAACGTACATGTTCTACCGGCTGAAAGAGTCGCGCATTCTGTATCAGAAGTCAGACTGGATCGATGAAGTGCGCAAGGATCTTGACGCGCTGAACGATCAGTTCTGGGAGGGACTGCGTGCCGCGCTTCAGGCTCGCATGGAGCACTTTCTGGGTGATCTGCATGCCGCGGTGGTGCGGCAGGATTCGTTGTTCTTTCTGGTCTCGGCGGCCGGTTTCATTCGCAGTCTCTGCAGTGTCCTTTTTGCGATCAATCATCAGTTTGAGCCGTCGGCGCGCGGACTGCACGAGCAGGTGAGCCGGCTCCGCACGCTGCCGGACCCGTTCTTTGGCCGCCTCGAGAGTTTTCTGCGCTCGGAGAGCGCCGCGATGACGGCCGACCGCAAGAAAGAAATTGCCGAGCTGATGGCCAAGAGCGTGTTGGCTCTGTAACGGCGGGGCGTGCAGGGCTGAGACCCCAGGGCCAGGACCTCGGGGCTGAGATCGCAGCTGCGGAATCCCTCGCAAGTCATGATCGCCTCAGCCGGACTCGCCCGGACGGTGCCATGCTCGCCCGGACGGTTCAGATGGTGTAGATGAAACTCCGTTCCCGGCGCTGCTTTTCCTGCAGCAGATCTTCCAGAGTGCGGTCGAGCTGGGCTGCAACGGCGTGTTCAAGTTCGGACCAGAAGAAGTCCAGCCCCCCGTTCCGCTTGTCTTCGTTCACGACCTCCAGTCGCCCTTCGAGCGCCGTGAGGAGGTCTTGGACATTGATCAGGCGCGGTTCGCGTGCCAGACGGTATCCCCCTTGAGCACCGCGAAAGCTCTCCACAAATCCGGCCTTCTTCAGCACAACGAGTATCTGTTCCAGGTAGTGCTGTGGGATTCCGTGTGCGGTGGCGATATCGCGGATCTGCACCGGCGACGAGTTGAAGCTCATCGCGAGCTCTACCAGCGCCGTTATCCCGTAGACTCCCTTCGCCGAAATAGTGAACACGTTCACTCCTTGTGTCGGGCTGGATCAAACATACTCTGCCCGGGAAACGGGGTCAAGCTTGCGGCGTCTCGGCGCCGGTTTGAAGCCGTGCGGGCGCGGCTGAGCGCACAGCGAAACCGCGAAGATCGAGCAGTGAGCGCCACGGACCGCGCCGTCTCCTGAACAGCAGTGCCGTCGCGCACGCCGCCTCTATCAGGTCTTCGGCATCCGGCACCTCCCAGCCCGCCAGGCATCCACAGGAGCGGTTAAGATGC
>PWMO01000019.1 GCA_003558175.1 Spirochaetaceae bacterium | reverse complement strand
CAAGCCAGGACCGCGAGCCCGGGGTTGCCGGGACGCGGAATCAGTACTGCGTGGTGGTACCAGGTTGCGGAGTTTCTGACCGACGCCGCGATCGTCTGGTCAGTAGAGTACAACGCATCAACGGACTCCACGGCGCAACACGCGACGCTTGACCATGATCTGTCCCGCTGGATCAGAGCTACGACGCTCTCTGTCGTGCGCCGCGGAGAGGAGGACTGGGTAGGTCCCTATTTCCGGGATCACACCCGCACACCGCGCATTGGGCATCTTGAAACCGCTCACCTCACGATCGGGGTTGCAGTTGTCCTCGACGTTGCCGGCCCGCTGTTCTCAGACGCGGAAATAGGGGAGATAACCGCTGTTCTGCGCGATCGTGCAATGCCCCTCTGTGAGCGATGGCTTGACTTTGCGCAGCGGCTGAACAACTGGCGTTGCGTTCTCGGCGCGGGACTGGCCGTTGCTGCTGCGGTACTGCAAGACGACCGGCGGCTGGCGCGCGCCCGAAGTGAGTATCTGCTGTGCTGCGAACTGTTTCAGCGCGACGGTAGCTACGCCGAGTCATTGCAGTACGCCAATTACGCAGCCTGGGGCCTCATGTGGAGTTACGAAGCGCTGCTGCGTTCCGGGCTCGGGGACGACCTGACCATCGCTGCATACCAGCAGAAGGTGATATGGGACGCATACAGTCTTCTTTACGCCAAACCGCTTTCGGGTTGGGGCCAGTATCCGAGACCGAGATCCGTTAACTTCAATGACTGCGCGGCGATGTATCGTGCCAGTGGCGATCTGCTGGCCCAGATAGCTGCCCGAACAGCCGACGCTCGCATCGCGGGATTGGCGCGCTGGCTCTATGACCATTGGTACGGAAGCGAGGAGCGTCCGAACGCCGGCCCGTTTGACCTTGCAACTTTCGGTCTCTTCAATGCAGCCGGGTTTCTCACGTTTGTCCTGTTTCACGCGATGCCGGCGGCGCTGACGCCTGCGGAAGCAGACCTGTCGCTTGCAAGAGCGTTCGACAACGGTGACGTGTTCATCCGCAACGCCTGGGATGGACGTACCGTTCTTGCGGCTCGTGCCGGTGGAGAGTTGCTCAATGGCCCGTCGCATCTGCATGGTGACATGAATAGCTTCATGTTGGTGCACCGGCGTGAGCGGTTGTTGATAGATCCCGGGCACAGCTGCTATCGAAACGTAACGAGATCGGTGGAAGTCGATGCGCGGGTACACAACACGTGCGTCTTTCATCCCGAGACCGTCGGGCGTGAGCAGGATCAACGTCAGGAAGACCTTTTCAAAAGTTCCGTCCTTGTTCAGAAACTGGAGTTCAAGAGACCCTTCTCCGACGGAAGACCGGGGCCGGCGGTAGATCGAGGCACACGGCTGCTGTTGCTGGAACAGCACGGCGACCAAAAAGATCAGCGGATTTCAGCGCTGGTTGCTGATGCAGCAGCCGTGTACGGTGATCCGGTCACAAAGTTTGAACGAGTTTGGTTGCTGGTCGGTGAGCAGCTGTTGGTAGTGGCCGACAGGGTCGCGTTCAACACGCCGTGCCGAGTCGAATGGAATTGGTCACTGAACAATCGGGACGGATCACTGGAGTACGACATTGAGTCACATCGTGTCATAAATGCAAGACGCGGATCAGCCGGGGTCAAGATTCTGCACGCTCCGCAAAGCAGTGCATTCATGGGGCCGCTTTTTTCGGTCATGCATGATCACTACCATCCGGAGCCGGCGCAACCGGGAGAGGGACGGCCCGGTAGTGCGTACCTGTTCCGCTGGACAAGTGCCGTGGCGACACAGCAAGCCGTCTACGTGCATCTGTTCTTACTGGACACATCGCACGCCATTGAGCGCTGGCAAGTCAAAGCATTGGAAGATGTGATTCAGGTGAGTGGGCCGGGTGGCGCGCTCGGCATCACAGACTACACGATCGAGCACCGTGAGGCGGAACGAGAGTTCTTGCTGCGGATAACTGAAGGGGACGCCGTGCTGTGCGATCTCACCGCCGCTCACCGTGGCGGCTACCGTCTCCGGACATGGCCGGAGCGGTAGCCTTCCAACTCAGAAATAGCCGCCACGGTCGATGACTTCCTGAACCGGGACGCCGTCCTCAACCCACTGCTTAATCTCTTGTTCGCCATGGACGACCTGTTCGGCTCGTTGCAGCACCGCGTATGTGACCTCGCGTGGTACAACGAGTGCACCGTCGATATCGGCAAACACGAAATCACCGGGGAATATGTGCACGCGCCCGATTTCTATTGGGATGTTCCAGCCGGTGATCCGAAAGCGCCCCATCATCGCACTGGAACTGCGATACCGATACCAGACCGGAAACTGCTGAGCCAGCACCAGCCGTGTGTCTCGTATCCCTCCGTCGACGATTGCTCCGCGGCAACCCTGACGTCGAGCGGTCATGGCCATGACCTCGCCCAGATGTGCCGAAGAATTATCGCGCGTGGTATCCCAGACGATCACCGATTCCCGGCCAATGGCATCGAGCATCTGGCCACGAATTCGCATGTCGTCTTTGATCTCAAGCGTGGCTGCCCCTTTCACGGTAAACGCTTCTCCGGCGACAACCATTTCGTCTCTAAGCGGTACGATGTCATTCGGGAGAGCCTGGTACAGGTAGTTCATCTCTCTCAACACATCGCTGACGGCTCCCGAGTAGAGCCGCTCATATCGTTCACACACCTCATTCAGTGGCACGGGCAGCGGTTCTGCCGGTTTGACCCGACGCGATTCGATCAGTCTGTCAAGTTGCATTGCCATATCTGGTTCCTCCACCATATAATGCCAGCATAGTAGACCCGTACACGATTGCCGGCCATGGGAGAATCGGTTTTGATTTATACATTTCGAATGTTTCCGTCGCGCAAGGAGGCGCGCTGATGGACGACCTGATGGTCGACGCAATTGAGTTTGTGGTGCTCCGTGAACCCGACCCGGAATGGCAGATCGTGCAACTGGCGCATCCGGATCTCTGTGTGCTCGCTTTCGCGTTCACCGGCGAGGCAAACTACCAGGTAGATGGGCGACGTTTCTCAGTCAAGCAGGGGGATCTCGTCTGGTTTCGGCCTGCCGAAGTTCACAGCGCCGGCAGCAGCTCGGACGATCCATGGCGGTTCTGCTCGGTTGGATTTCGGCTCTCGGATCGATCGGGAAGTGGAATGCAGCGAGTTCTATCGTTTCCAAACCAGCTACGGGTACCAAACCCGTTCCAGGTATCGGCGCTCATGGAAGAACTGTTTCACGAGTGGACGAGCAAGCGCATCGCATACATGTTGCGATGCCGATCCATCGTTGAAGAAGTTCTGTTCTTTGTCATTCGCGCGTTGGACCATGACGAACAACAGCTGTCTGTTCCGCATGTGTTTCGGATGCACAAGATGGCACGGCTGATCGAACAACACCCGGAGAAGGCGTTTACCGTCGGAGAGCTTGCGGCTAAGACGAGGTTGAGCGCCCCATACTTTCGGCGACTGTTCAAGCAGGTAACGGGGTATACCCCAATTCAGTACCAGCACCGCGTTAAGATTAACAGGGCGAAAGACCTGCTTCTTTCCGGCGAATGCAACGTCAGTGAGGCCGCGTTTCAACTCGGCTTTGACAACGTCTACTATTTCAGTCGCCTGTTCAAGCGGGTGGCCCATGTGAATCCGTCGGAGTATCTGCGCCGATAACGGTTATCAATTCTTGCACGTTTCGATACCGCAACGGACCGGACTGTCGAATCAATGCTAAAATGCGCACGCATGTACACCAGATTGGAGCCACAAGGCGGGTCTCAACCGATACCCACTGGCAAGCGGCCGATATTTGGTTGGCCGGTGTTCTCTCTGAGCAGGGGAGAGCCCATCACGGCAGTCGCTGCCACCACGGGTAGTGCCTTTTCAGCGGGCAGTGTCGAGCGGCCCCCGGGCTCGGAAGGCGCGGACGCTGCCGGTTCGTGTTCGTTGCAACTTGTCGTTGGGGTAGATATCCGTGAAGAGACGACGGTGGTGGTTTCGATACCGGCCGACGGGAGCAGCAGAACGATCGGCGAGTTCGATATCCGGTATGGCTACACGCTTCAGCCTTTCCGACTTGAGCTGTCAGCGCGAGATGCAGAGGCGATCTTTGATTACGGTGTGCAGCTCGAACTCACCAAAGGAGACGGGCCACTGCATTTTCTGCTCGGTGCCGGTTCCGGAGCATGGAGCGGACCCGTTCCGCAAGATGCGCTGGCGTCGCTGACGCTTGTCGCGGCCGATCACCCGGCTACGCCAACCGGGAGCGGGATGCAGCAGGTGATTTGCGCTCGAGATAGTCTCGCAAGGCTTGTACGGTCAACCGCTGGTGTTCAGCCGTTTGGCTGGATGGATGGTGCGGTCCTTGACGGAGCCTGGTGCCTGTTGCAGGCTGAAGAGGCGGCGGAGGTGACGCGCAAGCACCTGCGTCTCTTCACCGGCAAAGATGGATCACTGAGCTACGAGGATGCACGCAGCCGTTCCCGAGCCGGTGAGTACGCCGGCATCGAGTACACGCTGCCGGTTGCGGCGTTTGCTCGCCTTGATCCGCGGCTGCCGGCAGTTGATGCTGCGGTTGACTTCTGGCTTGCACGGGCTGACGCCGACGGCCTTATCACCGATGAAGAGTTTGTCTCAGCCGAAGGCTGTTACACCGTGGGGTATCCGCTTGCAGTCGTTGGCTCGGCGCGGCGCGATAGGCGGCTCCTTCAGCTGTCTCAGGCACAGTTTCTGCTGCGCTGGAAACTGCTACATACAGAGCAAACGCTTCAGCTCCGGGCTCACTCGCGGCCGATCGAGGTGTATCGCGGCTGGGCGCGTGCATACGCGTGGTTCATGCTTGGGCTGGCGCACGCGATGCCGTTTCTTGAGGAGTTCTCGTCTTCCTCTGATATGTGTTCCATGTTGGAGACTCTTACGCAGCGCACTATAGAGACGCGCTGTAACGCTACCGGACTCTGGAGCTGCTTCATCGACGAATCGGAGCTGCCCGTAGATACCAGCGGAAGCGCAGGAATTGCGGCAGCAATGGCACTGGCATACCGTGCCGGAATACTGGGTGAAGCCGCAAGTGAGAGCGCGGCAGCGGCAGGACAGTCGTTGTGCCGGCATATCTCGCAGGACGGGTTGCTCGGCGGTGTTGCCCAGAGCAACCGTGGCGGCGAAGCGTTGCAGCGAAGCAGCTACCGTGTATTCTCCCAGATGGGCAGCGGGCTTGCCGCTCAGTTGTTCGGCAGCGCTGCACTGGAAGTCTCACATTAGTAGTGCGGCCAGCCACAGGCTCGAATTGGACAAAGATTCGTTTCATCGTGGATGGCGGTAGGGCTCGGCCTCGGCTATCATTCCGCTGTCAATCTGATGACCACAGTACGCGCTTTCAATCAGAATGGACGCGCGGACGGAGGAGGAGACGATATGAAGCAACTGGACGGAGAGAGCATTGTGCTCATTGGCTCGACCGGAGGGATCGGCAGTGCCATTCTTGATCAGCTTGAACACGATTCCGTGAAACTGGCGCTTGCATCCAATCAGCCGGAACTTCTCGAAAAACAGGCCGCCGCGCAACGGGAGAAGGGAAGGGCGGTGATTGCCCGAGAACTGGATGTGACCGACGAGGCGGCCGTTCAAGCTTTTCTGGTGGACGCAAAGGCTGAATTGGGATACCTCGACGTGCTGATCAACCTCGCGGGACTCAGCGTGCCCGGCAAAGTGCAGGAGTTGCCGGTAGAGAAGTTTGAACTCATGATAGACGTAAACGTCAAGGGCACGTTCCTTGCGTCCAAGCACTATCTCCAGCTCGCGGAAGAAAACAAAGGGGGGTTGATCATCAACTTCGCGTCTGCTGCATCAAAACGGGCAAACGGGGGTGCGCCACTCTATTGCGCCTCCAAGGCGGCGGTGACAATGTTGTCACAGGCTACCCAGATAAACGCGTTGGAGAAAAACGTCCGCGTGAGCAACGTATGTCCGGCGGCAACCGATAGTCCCTTCTGGGGTGACCGCAAAGTTCCGCGTGAGTTGTTTCTGAAGACGGTGGACGTTGCCGAGGTAGTGCACTTCATCTTGACCCGTGACAACCATGTGGTAATTCAGGACATCGACTTCGAGAGCCTGGAGCGACTGAAATAGTGACGGGTAGCCGCCGGCCGTCGTAGGGTGGTCGGCGGCGGACGTCCTCGACCGCGACTTCAACGGCGACGCATTGGGTTGCCACGCTGCACCAGCTGCAGCGCTACTCCGAAAGGATCTCGCAACATTACCATCGCGTCGTCTCCGGCCCTCTTGAAAGGATCAACAATGGTAGCGCCGGCCTGCACCAGGCGTTCTGCCGACTCCGCGGCATCGTCAACTTCGAACGCCATATGGAAAGCAAGCGCGTCTGTCTGCGAGAACGAGAGTTGCGATGCGTCTGAGTTACGGTAGACTTCCAGCATGACGACGCCGTCTGCATCGGCCAGGAATGCCATCTTCCCCGGAACGTCACGCACCACTTTCAGGCCGAGGTTCTCAACATACCAGTCAACGGTCTGGTGCTTGTCGGCGACGTTGAGACCAAAGTGTTCAAATGCTGCTTGTATCATGGATCGAATGATGAACGCTCTTTTGCCGTTCGTGAAGTCATCCGGCGAATCGTGCAAAAATCGATCAGAACTGACGCGTCGAGATATCGAAATGTCCAAACATGCATCCAATTTGCCATGGTGAGTGAGCACCGAAGCGCCTAAGATGTGCCTGAATCCGATTGGCAAAATCCGTCAAACGAAGGGAGATACGCAAAATGGTGGCAGTAAGTGCGAGACTTGAAGGCGATTACGAGATTTCGAGCGCAGCGCCGACCGCGGGATTCGAGAGAATCAAGCAAACCTCGGTTCGCTTCGTCGAAAAGATGAAGATCGGTGAAGAGGTTGGAGTGTATCAGAAGGAAGCAGGCGGTGGTGCAAGCCTGTACGGATCCTATCACGCACTGCATGTGCTGGACCTGTTCAATCAAGCGCCGACTGATCTGGCAGTTCGTACCCGGTGGGCCAGAATCTTCCAGGCCCATCAAACCGAATGGGGTTTCTATTCTTCCTACGTGGCAACGGAGAAGCCGCGCCAACCGGAACAGCTTGATCGTCTGTGGCACTACACTCGAGGCAACACCTGGGCGCTGCGCCTGCTCAACATAAAGCCTGAGCACCCGTACCGATTTCTCGAGCCGTTCTTCGAGAGCGGTTACCTGTATCGCTATGTGAAGCGCTATGACTGGTCGAATTCGTGGGCAGCAGGGAACCAGATTCTCGCGCTGGCCACGGCAATGCAGGCGGCCAGAGACTGGTTCGGGGAGTCGAGCGTTGATTCTGTCCTTGAACGAGAGATGTATCCGGCGCTGGAGGAGCTGATCGATGCGCAGACCGGCTACTGGGGAACACAGCTGGGAGCCGACATCTGGAACGCCCAGTTCGGCACCATTCACGTACTGCCAATCTACTTCACACAGAATTGGCCGGTCCGCTCTGTTGAGCAGAGCGTTG
>PWMO01000163.1 GCA_003558175.1 Spirochaetaceae bacterium | reverse complement strand
CTGGGGACCTACGGACCGATTCTGCAAGCAGTCGCGAGCAGAAACCTGGTCGCACTGGGGCTGGTGATGATCGGCGTGGTGTTCGGCGGCATCACCATTACTCGGCTCATGGCGCTGCTGTTGCAGCGGGCTCCCGCGGCTACGTACAGTGTCATTTTCGGACTGGTGCTCGGCAGCGTGCCGCGGCTGTTTCCCGGCTTTCCCGAGGGAGCCACGGTGGCCGCCGCGATTGCTGCGTTCAGTCTGGGGTTTGCAGCGGCTATTCTTGTTGTGCCGCGTGACCAGCGGCGTGCGGCTGCGCGCCGACAGTAAGTTCTGCGAAGCGCTGGTGAAGGTACTCAGGCGTCAGCAGCCGGTCAACGTCCATCAGCAGCAGAATCCGGTCTTTGTGGCGTGCAACGCTCTTCAGGAACTCGCTCTCTACCGCGCGCCCCACTTTCGGCGGAGGTGCCAGCGCTTCGCCGGGCAGGTCGGCAACCCCCTCAACCGCGTCGGCCAGCACTCCCAGTGAGACGTCGTCGCCTTCCCACTTGAGATTCATGACAATGAACCGGCTCTCCCCGCTGTGCTCGTGCTCCGGCAGACCGAATCGCCGGCGCAGATCGAGGATCGGCACCAGGCGTCCGCGCACGTTTACAATGCCAAGCAGGCACGCCGGTGAGCGAGGCACAAAGGTTGGCGGCTCGTATTCAAGCACTTCCTCAACTCGCCCCACCTCCACGGCGTAGCTTTCTTCGGCGAGGCGGAACAGAAGGTAGGTCTGTCCGGTCGTTGCGGACTCGTGTTCCTGTTGGATCGCTTCGTTCATCTCCGTCATCTCGTTATGCATATTCGCCTTCATGTTTCTCCTTGCTCCAGTATCTTGCCGCGGCCTGACCGGCCGGCATCACCGGTTACGGCCGATCGCGCCGCGGACCGGCTGAGGACCCGTAGAGCGCCGACGCGCACATCACCGCGGCAGCTACCGCCGCGGTCTCGACGCGCAGCACCCGCGGCCCGAGGCCAACGGTCCGCCAGCCGGCCTGCAGAAACAGGGTACGCTCACGCGGCGTCCAGCCGCGTTCCGAGCCGATCGCGTAGATCAGCGGCGGAACAACGTGGCGCGGAAACGCGAGATCGGCGTCGGGTTTGGTTGTGTCGGCAGCGGCCGGTAAATCTCCATCTGCGCCGGAACCGGCGCCGCCGGCGGCGCCGGCAGCTTCATCAAAGAAAAGCCGCGTCCCGAATGCTGGTCCTTCGCAGTCAACAGATTGCAGCGCGTGCGCCACCGACCGCGTCACGCGTACCTGTGGCAAGGCTGTGGCGCCGGACTGCGACGCGCCTTCAATGAGAAACCGACGATAGGCGTCGTTGTGCCAGAGGGCGCTCTTCAGATAGCTGCGTTCTCCAAGCTCCGTGCCACAGATCACGATTTCGCCCACACCGACGGCAGTCAGATCGCGCAGAATGCGCTTCAGCACAATCGGCCGCGGGTGCCCGAGCAGACAGGTGAGCGGCAGCAGCGGAGGTCCGCTCTCTTCACTCAACACAAAATCGAGCGTTACGTCCGTCTCACCAATACCCGTCACGGTGGCCCGCCCGACGGCGCCTTCAATCACGCCGATCTCTACGCTGTCGCCCGGCCGCACCTTCAGGATACGCAGCATATGTTGCGCCCGCTGATCGCGGATCGGTAAAGAGCTCCCGATTTCTTCCGCGGTGAACAGGATCCGATTCATTGAGATGACGCGCGAGTAGGACCGCAGGCAGCGGAAAGATAGCGAGTGATGGGGTCGAGAGAGTCACTGCGCGCGCCAAGAAGATGCTGAACCAGGAGCCCGTCCATCAGCGGCAGGATGATGCGCGCCAGGGTCGAGTAGTCCTCGTCGCTGTTGGTGATCTTGCGCAAGCCCTCTTCAATCAGCGAGTTCCACTGGGCGTACGCTTGCACAAAGCGCTGCTTGAGCGACGGATTGCCGGTGAGCGCGTCCTGAATCAGGTAGACGTGAATGTGACCCCGCGTTTCCGACGAGATGATCGTGCGAAACACAACCTTGAGCAGTTCTTCCGGCTGCAGACCCTCGCGGCTCTGTTCAATGTAGGTGAAGATCTTCTCGGTGATGTGCCGCATGTGGCGCTCACTGATGTCGAAAATGAGCTCACCCTTGGAGGGATAGTAGTAATACAAAGTGCCTTTGCTGATGCCGGTTTCCCGCGCAATATCGGCAAGACTGGTATCGGCGATCCCGTTCTCTTTGATCAGCCGGGAAGCGACCTGGATTATCTTTTCTCGATACCCGGAGCGTTTCGTGCGCGCCATGACGACCCCTTCGGTCCAGAGACCGGTCGAGTGTATGCGACCACGCGTGCCACATCTGACCGGCTGATTGCACACATTAGCGGGAGCGTGACGTTGTGTCAACGCGCCGCTGCATCCGCTCGAGCATGGTGTGATACGGTCGGGGGAGCGGCCGTATGTCCAGAAACTGGTGCGAAAGGTGCTCCACCCCGGCCGGCAGAAGTCCTGCAGCGTGCGGCGCTTCGTCGTCCGCGTAGCGCCGCAGCAGCGGCTCGGGCGCGCCAAAACCATCCACCAGGTGGCGAACGGCCGCATCGGAGACGCGCATGCCGTGGTAGTATGCGAGACTCGAAACCAGCCTGCCCACGATTCTTCCCACGTCTTCACGCACCTCCCGCACGAGCGCTACGCCCCATCCGATTCTCGTATCGCGCGAGAGCCCCGCTTCGACCGACCCCACGTTTGCCGCCGCCGACAGTTCAATTGCCGACTGCAGATCACTGTTTCCCAGTGAGAAAACCTGGTCGATCGCGATCGCGACCCCCGCCGCGATGTGTTTGTAGCCATCGCTGCTCAGATGGCTCATACCGCCACGATCGTCGTCGCCGCCCGGGTACTGAACAAAGCGACCGCCCCGCTCGGCTTCGGCCAGCACCTCGGACAGACGCAGCGCGAGTCGCATCCGCTCCCGGGCGGAAAGCATCACCTCTCGCGGCACGAGCCGCACCCCGTCGCCACCCTCGCCCGGTGCCAGCACCTTCATCGCGCGTGCCTCCCGCGAACCGCGCAGTCGCCGTTCGTATTCACGCAGCGCGCGACTGTACGCTGCGCGCCGGCGTCGCACCTGCTCGTTGGCCCGGTAGAGCGCATCCCACAGCGTGAGCATGGTGCGGAAAAACGCTACCTCGTCGGCAGAGAAACGCGCACCGGATGTGCGAGACGACGTCGATGCGGGCAGGCGATGCTGCAGCGAGCCGTACACCTCCGACACGGCTCTTCCGACGTTACGCGATACTTCTTCTACGGCAAGAATGACCGGGATGGCGGCTGGAACGCGATGGATCGATTCGGAATCGTTCAGATATTCCGCCAGAATCCGCAACCGGCTGTTCCGCACGTGAATCGCCTCGCGCAACTCTCTGCGAGACCGCTCGAGGCGCCGGTCTACTTCGCGCAGCGCCGACCGGCCGACCCACTGCAACGTGAAGAGCGTGAAACTGCGCCCTGCCAGAAGCTCAAACGCCAGTGTCAGCATCTCCTCCCCATCGGTCAGGCCCATGAGATCGTAGTTGTCCTGCTCCCCGGCCGACAGCACGCGCTCGATGAACCCCTCGGTACGAACCCTCCCCTGACGCTTCTGCGGTACAAGCCCGGCAAATCGACGCCGAACCTCTTCCGCCACTGCGGGGGAGCGCTGCTCGATTCTCGGCAGCGCCTGTGCCAGGTTGTCGGTGTACATCAGCGATAGATCGCGCACCCGGGCCAGCAATCCGGCACGCCGGAATACCTCGATAGACCGAGCGGCGTCGGCCAGCGTCACGTTGCCGGTGAGGTCAAGAAGTGCCTGTCGTACCGCCTGCTCGGATGCATCGGCGTTGTCCAGCAGGTATTTGGCGGCAAGGAGATCGCGATCGTCCCCCTCGTAGTATTCGAGGCTTCGGTCACGAACGGCGGCGATCACCTCCGGTATGCGGCCCATGACGTCGGTGAGCGCGTACTCCATCCGCTCATGCTCGTGGCCCCGCAGCGCATTGTAGCCAACGCGCATCATTACCGCAAATAGACCGGCAATCACGGTATATGCGCCAAAGTAGATAAACAGCTGCGGCGGCGCCGGGACTCCAAAGCCGATGTAGTACCCGCCGTTGAGCGCCAAGTACGTCACCGGGCCGGCAGTCCAGGCAAGCTGGACCACCGTTCGCCCCCATGATTCCTTGCGCAGCGCCTGCGACAACCGAGAGACAAACTGTCGAGAAAACTCCTGGTAGTCGTTCTGCGGAGACCATCGCGGATCGACATCCGGCCGTTGCTTCATAGTATACTGTTATAGGATAAAAGCGAGTTGAATGGAACCGAACGCCGTGCTTCAACCCATAGACCAGGGGGCTTGCCCTTATCTTCCGCGACGCCGCTGGGTCAGCCACGCATTTGCGGTCACACGACTGCCCGCCGACCTCCACGAGACCCTGATACATCGCGGATGGCGCCGCAGCGGTTCGGTACTCTACCGCAACAGCTGCCCGGGCTGTTCACTCTGTATCCCGCTTCGCACCGACGCCGACACATTTCGCCCCGGCAAGTCACAGCGTCGGGTGCTCCGAAAGAACTCCGATGTCTGCGTTACGTTCCATGAGCCGGAACCGGACGATGAAGTCTTCGCCCTCTACCTTCGGTACCAGCGCGCCCGCCACCGCGACCGCAGCAGTGAGACCGAAGCCGGCGAGGCGTTCGAGCGCTTTCTGTGCCATTCGCCGGTTCCCTCGGCGGTAATGCAGTACCGCCTCTGCGGCAAGCTCATTGGTGCCGGCTGGGTGGACTTACTGCCGAACGGGGTCTCGAGCGTGTACTTTGTCTTTGACCCCGATCACTCCTGGCGCAGCCTGGGCGTCTACTCCGCGATGCGTGAGATCGACTTCGCTTCGCGCCTGGGCAAACGCTGGCTTTACTTCGGATTCTTTGTACCCGGCTGCCGGGCTATGTCTTACAAGGCGAACTTCCGTCCCTACCAGCTGCTCATCGACGGCGAATGGCGCAGCTGGGGGACCTGACTCGGCGGTCCGCGTCACACGGCGCGGCGGCCCGGGGCACATGGCGCGGCGGACCGCGTCACATGGCTCGGCGGCCCGCGCGGGCCAGGCCTACGCCTTCAGGGTGCGGTCGAGCTCGGCCAGAATGTCGTCGATGTGCTCGATCCCAATCGAGAGCCGAACCATCTCGGGCGGGACACCGGCGGCGCGTTGCTGCTCCTCGCTCATCTGGGAGTGCGTGGTGCTGGCCGGGTGAATCGCCAGGCTCTTGGCGTCACCGACGTTCGCAAGGTGGTGAAACAGCTCCAGTGAGTTGATGAACTTCTCACCGGCGGACCGCCCTCCCTTGATGCCGAAGACCACCATACCTCCGTAGCCCTGCGTAAGGTAGCGGCGGGCGTTCTGGTGCGTTTCGTGACTGCTGAGGCCCGGGTAGTTCACCCACTCTACGTTTGGGTGCTGCTGCAGGAACTGCGCCACCCGCAGCGCATTCCGGCTGTGGCGTTCCATGCGCAGCGCCAGCGTCTCCATCCCCTGCAGAAAGATCCAGGCGTTGTCGGGCGAGATTGCCGCGCCCAGGTTGCGCAACGGCACCACGCGCATGCGCAGGATGTAGGCGATGGGACTCAACGGCCCGAGGTCGTGAGCGAAGCGCACCCCGTGATAGCTGTTGTCCGGTTCGTTCATCGTTTTGAACTTGGGGTCGGTCCAGTCGAACCGTCCCGCGTCAACAACAATTCCCCCGATACCGGTTCCGTGCCCGCCGATCCACTTGGTGAGCGAATTGACCACGATATCCGCGCCGTGGTCGATCGTTCGCAGCAGGTAGGGCGTGGTGAAGGTGGCATCGACGATCAGCGGCAGACGGTGATCGTGAGCCAGTGAAGCGATCGCCTCGAAATCGGGAACGCTCAGCGCCGGGTTGCCGATGGTCTCGATGAAGACCGCACGGGTCTTCTCGTTGATCGCCGCCTTCATCGCGTCAAGGTCGAGCGGGTCAACAAAGCGCACCGTAATACCGTAGTCGGGCAGGATGTCGTTGAACATGGTGAAGGTGCCGCCGTAGAGGTGGCTGCTTGAGACAATCTCGTCGCCGGCGGTGCAGATGTTGATGATGGAATAGAACACCGCCGAAGTTCCGGAAGCCAGCGCCAGCGCCGCGGCACCACCCTCCAGTGCGGCCATGCGCTGCTCGAGAACGTCCTGGGTGGGATTCATAATCCGCGTGTAGATGTAACCAAGCTCCTTGAGCGCGAACAGATTTGCCGCGTGCTCGGTACTCTGAAAGTTGTAGGCGGTGGTGCGGTTGATGGGAACCGCCGCGCTCGGGTTATCCGCCGATCGTTGCACCCCGGCGTGAATCGCCAGCGTCTCCAGTTTCTGATTGCTCATTGTTCTCCTCCCGATTGTTCATAGAGCCAGGTACTGAGGTACCGCTCTCCAGTATCACAGACCACAGTTACGATCGTTTTTCCAGCGTTCTGCTCAAGTGCAGCGAGCCGCAGCGCCGCCGCAAGGTTGGCTCCGGACGAGATTCCACCGAGCACGCCCTCGAGGCGCGCGAGCCGGCGCGCAGCGGCAGTGGCATCCGCCGCGCTCACGGTGATTACTTCGTCCACCTGGCCGAGATCGAGAACCGCCGGAATGAACCCGGCGCCGATGCCCTGGATCTTGTGCGGCCCCGGCTTTCCGCCGGAGAGCACCGCCGAGCAGTCCGGCTCCACCGCCACCGAGCGGAACATCGCCTTGTACTCGCGCAGCCGCCGCGAAACGCCGGTTATGGTCCCCCCGGTTCCGACGCCGGCAACAAAGATATCCACCCGGCCCTCGGTGTCACGCCAGATCTCCTCCGCGGTGGTGCGGTAGTGTACCTCCGGGTTGGCCGGATTCTCGAACTGGCGCGTCAGATAGGCTCCGGGGGTACGCCGCGCAATCTCGTCGGCAGCCGCCAGTGCGCCGTTCATGCCCTCCTGGCCTGACGTGAGAACCAGCTCGGCCCCGGACGCCGTCAACAGTCGCCGGCGTTCGATGCTCATCGTTTCCGGCATGGTCAGTACCACTCGATACCCTTTCGCGGCACCGAGGTAGGCCAGTGCGATCCCGGTATTGCCGCTGGTTGCCTCTATGATGGTCGCGCCTGGCCGGATTGAACCGTCGAGCTCCGCAGCCTCGATCATGGCGAGTCCAATGCGGTCCTTCACGCTGGCAAACGGGTTGCGTGCCTCCAGCTTCAGCCAGACTTGAGCCGGCAACCCTTCGCCGAGGCGGGTCAAAGGTATGGTGGGCGTGCGGCCGACCAGGCCGGCGATTGATGCAATCATCTTCTTCCTGACATTCGTTCGGAACTCTTCCCGCTCGGCAATATCCAAGTAAATCAACTTGGTTACTTGGGTATAACATACAATACCTGACTATCCCTGTAAAGTGGTTGCGAAAAAAAAGTGCTGCGTGGGATTGCCGCGCCCGTCGCTACGGCATATTTTTGTATGATGACGTTCCAGAAAATCGATGGACTCGCTTCTCAACCACGTGTTTCGCGTGCAGCGCTCCTGCTCCTGCTGGCGG
>PWMO01000433.1 GCA_003558175.1 Spirochaetaceae bacterium | reverse complement strand
TGGAATAAGGCGACGAAGTTCAAGGTGGCCCTGGAAGCCTACAAGGGCGAACGCAGCGTGACCGAGATCGCCGAAGAATACGGCGTACACCCCACGCAGGTACATCGCTGGAAGAAAGAGCTCATGGAGCACGGAGCGGATATCTTTGCCGGCAAGCACGATGACGACCAGCAGGCGGTGGAAGCCGAGCGAGACGAACTGTATCGCAAGGTGGGCCACCAGCAGATTCAGATCGATTTCCTCAAAAAAAAACTGGGTGTCGATCGACTGCCGAACTTCGGGAAATGATTGAGCCGGATCATGAGCAATTGTCCGTGCGTGAGCAGTGTGATCTGCTGGGATTCCATCGCTCCACGCTGTATTACCAACCACGGCCGGTGCCGCAGGAGAACGAGAGACTGATGCGCAGGATCGACGAGCTGCATACAGCGCATATCACCTGGGGAAGCCGGAAGATCCGTGATGCACTGCGCCTGGAGGGCTCTCGGGTCAACAGGAAGCGCGTACAGCGGCTCATGCGCCATATGGCGCTGCGTGTGGTATTTCCCCAACGGCATCACCATCGGCTGCCGCCGGATCATGAAGTCTACCCGTACCTCCTTCGTGGAGTATCGGTAGAACGACCCAATCAGGTATGGTCGATCGATCTGACCTACATCCGCCTGGACGACGGGTTTGTGTACCTGACGGCGATTATCGACTGGTACTCGCGCAAGATTCTGAGCTGGGATCTGAGTCTGACGCTGGACAAATCATCGGGCATCGAGGTGCTCCAGCGGGCACTGCGACGGTACGGGCCGCCGGAGATCTTCAACTCCGACCAGGGTGTGCAGTACACCTCACCGGCGTTTCTGAAGCCGCTAAAGGATGCCGGGGTGAAGATCAGCATGGATGGCAAAGGCCGTGCTTTGGACAACGTGATCATCGAGCGGTTCTGGCGCACGATCAAATACGATGAGGTATACCTCAACGACTACGTATCACCGGCAGAAGCCCGACAGCGTATTGGCGAGTACATCGCGATGTACAACGGGCGGCGCCCCCATGACTCACTGGGAGGCAGAACGCCAAACATGGCCTACGAGGACGGCGGCGCTCAGGCTGCAGCCTGAGCAGGGGGAAGCAGTAGCTTACGACCCTCGTTGAGTGGTCTTGACCGAGGGGTCCACCTCAATGCGATGGCGCGGGGTTCTTCCGGTCTCACCCCACGCCGCTGATTCTTGACGAGATTCAGCGGGTGCCTGAGCTACTGTCGTGGATTCAGGTGATGGTGGACGAGCAGCCCGGTCACGGCCGGTTTATTCTGATCGGCAGCAACCAGCCGGCGCTGGGTGCGGGAGTCTCGCTGTCGTTCTATCGCGACAGCTCCGGGCGCGAAGTGGACGTGATTCTGGAGCAGAACCGCGTGCCGCATGCGATTGAGATCAAGGCGTCGCGCACCTTCTCGCCCGATCTTGCACGAACGCTCGGCGAGTTCGCGAAGCTGGTACCCGACACCGCCGCCGCCCACCTGATCTACGGCGGAAGCGACCGCGCGAACCCCACCGGATACCGCGTGCTTCCCTTCTCCGCCGCGGCCGAAATCGTGGCTCCGTTGAACCGGGCCGCAGACCAGACAGAGTGAACGATGGAGAATGTCGCGCGCGACGCGAATTACTCATCCGAGCCGGACGACGAAGCCGGCTGCGCCAGGCGCTCGAGGCAGCGAGCGTGGGCGGCCTGGAAGGCGATACGCATGGGGGCGGCGCGGTCGCGCCGGCGCGTTTCGTTTGGCGTGCCGATCAGAAGCCGCCCGGCTCCAGCGCCGAGGCGATAAGTTCCTGCGGAGTTACCGCGTGCACGGGAGCGGCCGGGAAGTCGCGGACGTTGCGGGTGACCAGAAGGTCGCAGCCGTGGTGCTCCGCAGCGGCGTACTGCAGCTGGTCTTCCCAGTCGGGATAGTCTGCCCGGCGCGCAAGCGCGGCGTCTGTTTCTGTGCGGGAGATCGCAACGATATCCAGAATGAGACGAATGGCGCTGATAGCATCAAACGCCGCGTCACGACTGCGTGCCCGTCCAACAAGATAGAAGAGATGTGCCAGAACCAGGGGTGTGGTCACCGCTTCAAAGGCGTGCTGCTCCGCGAGCAGCAGGGCGTGAGCGGATGCATGTACGAACGGTTCACGCGCGAGCACCACGTCGAGCAATACGTCTGTATCGAAGAGACAGCGCATCAGGTATCTGCCTGCTGTGAGACTGAGCCGTACCGCTCCTCGAGGGCAGTCTGCCGAAGCGAGTCGATCTCTGCGTCCGTGAACTCTCGCGGCGGCCAGGCGCGCGCGGCATCCAACAACCGACCGACGACGGTTCCGTCAAAGACCGCCGAAGGCGTCTCGTTGCCGGAGACCTCCGGTGCGAGGGAATTGAAGTACTGCTCGACCATTCGCGACAGGCTGGTTCCCCTGCGACGCGCGAAACGGCGGGCGACCTCGATTGCCTCGCTGTTGAGTTTTAACGTGAGCTTGGTATCCATACGTACATATTATACGTATGCATGACTCGCGTCAATGCCACACTGTGCATACGCGGTCCGGATGCTGCAGGACCTGGAGCCGGCGACGCGCCGGCGCGTTTCGTTTGGCGTGCCGATCAGAGGCCGCCCGGCTCACGGCGCTCCAGTTGGGTGGCCGTGCTTCACGCTTTCGCAAGCGCGCTGAAGATCTGCCGGCCGTCCACTACGGTGAAGCCGGGGGGAATGGGGCCTGGGTCGTCGGCGAGTTCGGGAACGAAGAGAACGAACTCTCTACGGGCGGCGACAGCCACGGGCGGGACCGTTTTTGCGGTAACCGATCGCACGATCTTCTGGAGGTCCTCCCGTCGAGCCGGACGGGAGAGGCTTTTGCATTCCCCAAGTAAAACACGCTCGCCGTCGAGCGCGGTGGATACCAGGTCCCATTCGCTGTGGCCCGCCGCCCAGAACCGTGCGGGAGGGAGCCACTCGCGCTTGTTCAGCGACAGGAGGGGGACGGCACGTCTGCAGAGTTCTTCCCACGCTTGGGCCCTCAGACCGGTCCAGGCCCGATCGAGCAGCTGCAGACGCACCGCTTTTGACGCCGTCTGGAGGGTGCCGCGATGGGGCGCAACTGCGCGAAACCAGAGACGCACGAAGGGGTCGGCGAGGCGATAGAGCGCTTTCTTGCTGCGCTTTGGGTCTTCTCCAAAGGGGAGCTCCCGCTGCAGGTAGCCCAGATCGTGCAGCTGTTTGAGACCGCGGGAGAGCGAGGTTGCCGGTGTCTGCAGGCGCCCGGCGATCTCGGATATTCGATGCGCGCCGAGGCCGATCGCATCGAGAATGGGACGAAGCGGAACGGCGGTGGGCAGCTCCAGATGCAGCAGCCGGTTGACCTCATCATGCAGCACACCGTGCGGCGAAAGAAGCAGCTCGTCTACCGCGTCTCGGTAGTGGGTGCCGAAGGGCTGCGCCAGTTCCCAGTAGCGCGGCACGCCCCCCCAGCAGGTGAAGAAGTCCAGAACCGACTGCGGTTGGGAGGTCTTGATCACCTGATGAACGAACCCGGGTGAGAGCGGTTCCAGCCGGAAGAGGCGATCGGCGCGTCCATACAGCGGTGCATCCGCGCGCAGAATGGTGTCCATCATCATCCGCTGACTGGAACCGGAGAGTACCAGCTGCAGGCCCCCCTCGCGCTTCTCGCGGTCGATCCAGCGCTGCAGCACGCTCGGCACCTCGGGAGCACCCGAGACCAGGTAGGGAAACTCATCGATCACCAGAGGTCCGCGCCAGTTCCGGGTGCGCGCATCCGCGGAGAGGCGGTCGAGCAGTGCGCTCCAGTCGGGATAAGTTACCGCCTCAAAGCCGGGGATGACTCGCCCGAGCTCCTCGGCAAGGTAGCGGCGTTGAATCGGGGACGACGACTCATCGGCAACCCAGTACGCGCCGCCCACCTTCCGGCACCATTCGGCGAGCAACCGGCTCTTTCCGACGCGCCGCCTCCCCCACACCACCACGAGCGCCGGCTCGTTGGAGCCGGACACCGTGTGCAACCACTGCATCTCTTGCGTTCGGTTGATGAACTGCACAACACGCCTCCCGGAGGCAATTATTATGCGCCAAAGCATAATGCTTGAACGCATAATATGCAAGCGGTTGCCGGCGGGAAAAGGAGCTCCTGTTGCTCGTGCATATCGGGGATGCCGCCGCTGCTAATCGAACTATCTGGTGCGACGCACCCTACCCAACTCCGGTCCACCTCAATGCCTTCAGACCGGTGCCTTGCAAAGAACTACGTGAGATTTATTACGGCTCTTAGGAAGGCTTGACTAACCAAGATATACAGCAGCAGTTTCCGCTCGAGTACGAAGAGTTTCGAACTTGCCGGTTGGAGTTTCGGGTTCCCGGCGGCGCGACCTACGATGAGGTGCGGCGCCGAATGAGCCACTTCGTTCACGAAGTCGTGATCACCCATCACAGTGAGGACTGCGGTATTGTCATTGTTTCAACAACGCGTCACTCCAGGTTCTTGAGTACCGGCACAATGCCATGCGGGCTCGTCTCGAGCTGCGGCACTTGACAAGCGGACAAATCATCATACGTCGTTATCATATGAGGACGATCGTTGACATTCCCGACAGTTATGTGAAGAGGCTGGACGAGCTTAAGCGGCAACGTCGCATATCCCGAAGCGAACTGGTCCGGGAGGCGGTGGAGCTGTACCTGCAAAGCGCGGCCGGGAGCGGGGAAGACATTGCCATTGGCGTTTGGGCGGAGGCCGGTGAAGCAGAGGACGGGGTCGTGTATCAGCAGCGTCTTCGCTCCGAGTGGAATTGAGCGGATGGAAGCGCTTTTCGATACCAACATCATCATTGACTATCTCAACGGGATAGAAGACGCACGTGCCGAACTCAAGCGGTACCGCCGGGTGTTTATCAGCCCCATAAGCTATGTTGAAGTTCTGGTCGGAACTTCCGCAGCCAATGATCTTGCCGTGCGAGCTTTTCTGGCGCGTTTTTCTCCGGCGGAGATGTCTTCGGCCACGCTTGAGGCGGCAGTTCGCATCCGCAAAGATCGTCCTGTTCGGCTGCCGGATGCATTAGTAAGGGCCGCAGCTGAGGTGAACGGACTGCTTCTGGTAAGCAGAAACACCAGGGCCTTTCCGCCGGAACACCCGGGAGTGCGTGTGCCGTACTCGGTCACGTAGCTCAGGTCCGGACGGGCCTGCGAACCGCGGTCGGTGCTGCGGTTGCGCTCGCGGATAACGTTTCCTGTGGAGCGCTCATTCCGATGCCAGCTCGCGGATGACCCGCTCCCACTCCGCCGGCCAGTCGAACTCGAAGCAGGATCGCCGCCGGGAACAGAGATCGCGCACGCGACGGTAGGCCGCCGGATCCGAGGCGAGCAGGCGGATGCGGTCGACAATTGCCGAGGCGTCCGCGGGCGGGAAAAGGAGTTCATCGTGCTCGAGCATGTCGGGGATGCCGCCGCTGCGGGCGGCGATAACCGGCGTGCCGACGTGCAGTGCCTCAAGAATGGTGTTGGGGTAGCTGTCGAAGAGCGAAGGAACCACCAGCAGATCGGCGCCGGCAATGGCGGCGAGCGGCTCCCCCACCCGCCCGAGAAAGCCGACTCGATCTGCGAGCCCCAGCGATGCAGCGCGCGCTTCAAGCGCCACACGCAGTGCCCCCTCACCGGCAACATCGAGCTTCAGCCGCGGCAACTCCGCCGCGAGCTGTGCAAACGCTTCCAGCAGGTAGCCAACGCCCTTGCGCGTGTTGAGCGCCCCGACATAGATGATGCGCTGCAGCGCGCTGGAGCGGTTGGTGTCGCGGTCGGCGCTGCGGTACCACGGCTCGCCGATGTTGCCGCGGATCACGCTGCTGCGCGCGGTCGCGGCAGGGTTGCGCGCGAGGAACCGATCGCGGTCGTGCGGGCTCTGGAAGACAATCCGGTCCGCGTGGCGAGCGACGACGCGCTCATAGAGGCGATACTTGGCGATGCGTACGCTGATGCGAAGGCGCTGCGCGACGGAACGGCCGGGCTCGGCGCGCTCGATGCGCCCCACCTCTACCGGCAGACTGCGAAAGCCGAACAGCAGCGGCACCCGCAGCTCACGCGTGAGCAGACGCGAAGGAGGATAGTGGGTCTCACCAAAGACAACCACCGCGGCGGGTGGCTGCTCAGCGAGGGCAGCACGGATTGAGGGAAGCGCGCGCCGGACGGCGGCGCGATAGCGAAGGGAGGCGGGAAGCAGCGGGCGACGCGACTGCTGAGCTGAAGCCGGGTCGAGCCGCAGCAGCTCAACAGCGGGCAGATCAAGGCGCAAGCGAGGATCGAGCAGCAACAGGCAGCGATGCCCGCGCCGCGCGAGCCCCTGCATCAGCTCCAGGTAGCGCCTGTGCCCACCGGTACGGACGTAGGGGTGCAGGTAGATGCCGAGGATGGTGAGCGGCGACCCGCTATGCGTCATTGCGTGATTGGAACGGGATGAAGCCGTGGGGTCGGGCTGCATTGAAATTGAGTGGTGCGGCGGGCTGGAATACGCGGCGGCGGTCAGGTCTGGGGTTGCTCCCACGCGACGGGCCAGACGGCGGCGACCGCGGGCGGCTGCTCGCTTGCGAACACACGGTCGAATACCTCGAGCGCCTGCGCCTGAGTCAGTGCTCCGGAGGCAACTGCCGGCCATTGTGCGACACTGTCACGGTCAAATACGGAGTTGGGCGATACGTGCACCGGTATCCTCGTATAGCCCAGTGCGGCCAGCGCTGCAGCGCGGTGCTGACCTGAGCTGATGACAAACACCTGCCTGCCGTTGGCGCGCAGGACCTTGGCGTGCACGTGAGACTTGATTGATGCCGGACGATAGCCGCTGTCTGCAATGGAGGCCGCAGTGTCACAGACCCGCTTCATCTCCAGACGGCCGCGCTCATCGGGGACCGGCCCCATCCCGTGCCAGACCAGTCCGGCGCGAGATATCGTGCCGTGCTGTGCCATCTCGTTGCGGGCAAGCTGAATCCGCCGCCGGCGCACCCGCCTTCCGGGTGCCGAGAGCCAGGGTGCGACGGCCGCAATAGACGGCAGTGCCGACAGCTGCGCGGCTTCAGCAGGCCGGCTGAGCCCATAGAGATCTGCTGCCGTGGCCAACTGGACGGCGCGGTAGTAGATCTGCAGCGGTGATCCCTCGTAGGGATAGGGATGGGGACGATTGGCGAGATACTCTCGCGCCACCATAACGAAGGGATGAGGCGAATCGATTGTGAGCGGGAAAGCCATCAGTCTCAGGCCGCGACAGTCGGCAATGGGCACCTTGAGCAGCATGGGCCGATTACCCGCACGCCCAGCCGCTTCGCGCGCATCATCGGTCAAACCGCGAAAATCCACCGGGTAGCCCCGCTTGACGCGCTCATAGCCCGCAGCGCGCGCCAGCGCATCGACCGGTCGCCGCAGAGCGCGCTTCATGCGTTCAGGCAATATCTGTTTGAGGGGTTTGGTCATGGGGAATTAGGGTGGTCACAACGTGTGGGCACGAGGCAGACTGCGTGAGCGGCTGCTTTCCGTCAGTGCCGGAGCAGGAACTCGCCGAAGCGGCGCACCTGTTCCGCGCGGAGCGCCTGGTAGGC
>PWMO01000242.1 GCA_003558175.1 Spirochaetaceae bacterium | reverse complement strand
GCCCGGTTGCCGACACCAGCTGGGCCAGTTCATACGCGTCAAAGAAACGGAAGTAGCCTTCTTCTTCGAGCTCGAAGAGTTCGGCCGCTTCGTTCAGCATTTCGCGGGCGTCTCGCAGCGAGGCTTCATCATTCTCGCTGCGCGAGACCTCTTCGACGTAGTCGGTGAAGATAACCGAAATGTCGCTATCCGGGCGCATGCTGGATATCACCAACCTGCCACCGGGACGCAGCATCCGGCGGAACTCGCGAATCGCGTAGTGCGGATTAAACAGGTAGGAGATAAACAGGCTGGCGTTGATTCGGTCGAACGAAGCGTCGGCAAACGGATAGTGCAGCGCGGTCTCGAGCGAGCCAAACCTGAGCCGTCTGAACTGAGCTCCGATCGAACCGGCTGCAACGCCTCCCCGCAGCCAGCGCGAAGCGAGATTCAAATCGTGCAGCGCGTCCATGGCGGCAGGGGAGAGCCGGTCGGTAACGGCCTCCCGCGGCAGATGAGTGTAGCCGTCCTCGCCCCGAGCGAAGCGTCCGATCTCCACTTCGCAGCATAATTCGAACTCGTTGCAGATCGCGCCGGTCAGCCCCTCAACCCGTCCGCGCAGACGGGCCAGCGGCATGCCGGAGTCTTCCAGCAGTTCCTGAACCGGGAGCAGCCGGCTTGGCTCGAGATTCTGCTGCAGGTAGGTTGCCGACCAGCCGGCGGGTGCCTGAGAACCGGCGCAAACGGCGTCTACCTTGGCCCGCGCCCGGTCCAGTGCCTCCGGAACCAGATCGACGGCAGTAACCGAGACGTTGTCTGCGCCGCGCCCCTCCGCTCCGTGGGTCCGAAACAGCTGTTCCAGATAGAGTCCCGTGCCGCACCCCATGTCGGCTACCGACATTCCGCTGCGCACGTCGAGCAGCTCCACCTGTTGCTTCAGAAAGGCGCGAAAGTCGGCCAGGTTGCGGTAGAAATCGTAGCCGCTGCCCGGCTCACCGCGCCCGACGAGGTAATCGCGCCAGTACTCCTCGGGAGCAGGTACGTGGTGCTGTGCCAGCCGTTCGCGTTCGGCGGCGATCAGTTCGAGCATTTCGTCCTTGCGAGGATCGACCGTGGTGATTGCTTCACCAAACAGCCGGGCGCACGAGCGCTCGGCAATCAGCTTGAACGTTCGCAGCGCGTCGTCACTGGTACGAAGATTGTGGCCGGCTGGTATCTGCAGGATCTCACGCGCACCGGGAGATGCGACACTCATGATGTCCTCGACCTCCGCGGGCGTCACCCACATGTCGTGGCGGCCATACACCCAGAGAATTGGACTTGAGATCGAGGCCATGTCCACTCGCGCATCGGTGATGTAGGCGTACCGCTGATCGACAAGGTCCTGGGCCACGCGGTCCATGTCCACCAGGTGCCCCAGAAGCCCGCAGACACCGGAGGGAATACCCATCTTGTAGTTACCAATGACGTCGAGGCCACCCAGCGTATTGCGAAGTGCCGACTGAGCAGCCGGGACACCCATTGCACTGATCCAGAAGTCAACCTGCGAGGCGTACGACTCGTCGGTCAGAAGTTTGCGTGCGTCAAGGGCGGACATGCTGAAGGTCACAAGGACTACGTTGCGCGCCCGAAAGAGCGACGTGCTTGCCGCCCAATCCATCGTTGCCTGCAGATCCGACTTGCCGTTACTGATGCGGTAGTGCAGCATCTCGTAGCCGCGGGCGACGTGCGCGTCTTCGCTGTCGCTTTCACCGGGGCGGTCCGTTCCGTCATAGCGGACAATCACCACCGGTTTCCCGACGGCGGCGAAGTTGGCCAGCAGCGTGGCTGCCAGCGGTGCAAGTGCCTCTTTCTTCTTCCCGAAGGCCGGCGGCAGAATGAAGAGCGTGACCCCTTCCGGCTCCGGCGCGTGTTCCGTTCCCGGTTCCAGCCCGATCGAGTTTACCATCGCGCAGATGGCGCGACCGTGAGCGTCCTGGTAGCGTACCACCCGCGACGTTGCCCCCGGCAGACCGAGAAAGCTGACCTCGTTGGCGTAGACGGGCAACAGGGCCCATTGCTGATCCGCAATGGTGCGCGTCATCACCTCGGAACGTCGAATCCCCGCCTCGATTCCGATCCGTACCACGTCGCCATCCAGGCCACCGATCTGTAAATGGCGGATCTCTCCCTGGTTGTCCAGTCCGAGCGCTTCCGCTCCCCGATAGCGGACCGACTCGAGTCCGTCGAGCTTCCGCAGCACAGCGGCGTCGGCCGGCAATTCGCACAAGAAACCGCGGCGGCTGATATCCACCAGGCGGCCGGGAATCTCCGATCCCTGCGCATCGTCGAGCACCAGCGCAAAGTCGCGCTCGGAATCAAGCAGTTTGCGGCCGTACGAGCGCTGCTCGCTGCGAAAGAGCCGGTCAGGCAGTCTGCATTCCAGCGTTGCCTCGCTCACTTTGATGAGCGGAGCCGAAAAAAAGAAACTGCCGGCGTCGGCAACGAAGCTGCCGAACAGGGTGGTCTCTCCCGGCTCAATTGGGGGGCCGGTAGAAATTGTGAGAGACACGCGCCGCTCTCTGGTGTCCAGTTGGGATACCATCCCGGTGCGGATCTCGTGCCCGTGTGCCGGCATCAGGTGCAGCAGCAGGTCGCCCGCCGCGAGCATACGGAAGTAGCGCTCAACCCGCTCCGGTTCTGCGACGTGATAACTTCCCGAGAGCCCCTGCTGTGCGATCCAGCTGTGAACCGTTCGCACCGTACCGCCGGAACTGCTGGCAACGATGAAGTTACGGATTCGAGTACGGTCCACCTCGCCGATTTGTTCGATGCGGAGCCCTGCGGTTGCCTGACGGGAGAACTGGTTGAGGTTGGTGTAGACCACCGATACTTCGGCGTTGAGCGGCCGCGCATCACCCGGCAGAGAGAATCGCAGCGGGAAGCGCTCACCGGCGTGCAGGTCTCCCTGGAACGTGACCAGGAAGCCGTCGGTGGATACGTTTTCTACCCGTTCGAACCGGGCCGCAGGGTGTTCCGCTTCAACCGTGCTGATCGAGCACACCGCCCGCGGCAACCTGCGGCTGTTGTAGTGCGGACCGTATTCCAGAATCTCGCGCTCTTTGGCCGCGCGAACGT
Organism: Spirochaetaceae bacterium; assembly: GCA_003558175.1. GTDB lineage: Bacteria > Spirochaetota > Spirochaetia > DSM-27196 > PWMO01 > PWMO01. The sequence continues at coordinate 4,519 of PWMO01000242.1, read as the reverse complement.
ACCCGTCGACGAAGGCCCGCTGCTCTTCAGACTGGAAGTCAAACTGCAGCCCGATCACGCGCTCGCTGTCATGAGAGTCGTAATGCGTGATCCGCGCCGGGATCCGCACGGCTTCATCAAGATCCGGAAAGCTCACCAACACGCTATCAAACTGTCCGGTCTCGCCGCCGAGGGCGGCGACCACTTTCATTCCGGAGCTGCTGATGTCGGTGGTGGTTGCTTCCACCGTGTGTCCAGCCGCGTTGAACGCGACGCGGGCCTCGCGTTGAACCCGCACGTGCCGCCGTTTCTCTGACATGTGTTGTCTGCGAGCTTATCGAATTTCCGCTCCCGGCACAAGCCGGTCGAGATGTGAGAAAACCGAATCTCGCGCCCGTTCGGCACTCTGCGGTTCTCCGGCCTACCGCTGTCTGGCCTACCGTTGTCCGGTCTGCTGCTCGGTGGCGTAACGCTCGAGAAACCGGTCATACTCGGCCATCAGCCGCCGTACGAGATCCGGGATTGCGAAACTGTGCTCGTCGATGCTCGACACCGGGATGATCTTGCTCGAGGTACTGGTCACGAAAGCGGCGGCAGTCTGCCCGAGTTCGCTGCGCGCCACCGGCGATTCGACCAGCGGAATGCCCAGTTCACCAATCACCTGGATGACCGTCATGCGCGTCACGCCCTCCAGCACCATCCCCGCCGGTGCGGTCCGAATGGTGCTTCCGTCGGTAACGAAGAAGTTGGTCCGGGTACCTTCGGTCACAACGCCGTTGCGGTCGATCAGCAGCGCGTCGTAGGCGCCCGCAGCGCGCGCCTGGCGAAACGCGATCGTGCTCAGCAGCATGTTGAGCGATTTGGCCTCCGGCAACTGGCGTTCGGCTGCAACGGTTATCAGCCCGGCACCCTTTCGGTACAGCTTGCGGTCAGGGTAGAGCGGTGCCAGCGCCATTATGTAGAGGGTGCTCGATCCGGCTGAGTTTGCGGCCGGGCTGCCGACCAGCAACTGTTTGATGTTGGCGTCCCGCAGCCGGTTGGCCGCTACGAGTTCGCGCGTCCATCGTTCCAGTTTGCCGGGCTTGAGCCCGTGGGGCAGACCGATCACCTCAGCCGAGTGAAACAGTCGTTTCTCGTGCAGCTCGGGGAAGTAGAGCACACCGCGGCGCAGTTTGAGCGTCTCGTAGACGCCGAACCCGTACTGGAAGTTGATGTCGTCCACCGGCACGGTGGCGTCTTCGGCCGGAATCAGTTCTCCGTTGCGACTGCAGAAAGGTCCGATCATGGCTGCTCCCTTGATTCCGGCGCGGTACGCGGCGGCTCGGTACGCGGCGGCTGCGGCGGCCCGGGTTGTTTCGGCGGCTGCGACTGCGTGGTAAGCGTGTGAATCCAACGGCCGGAAAGCACCCGATGCACGCCAAGCGCCACTTTCAACACCTCCTCGGTGGCGGTAATCAGGTAGACCAGCGCGACCGGCAACCCGATGACCAGTCCTCCGATCACTGCCGCCGGAACACCGACACACCAGAGTATAACAACGTCCACAAAGAGGCTGAAGCGGGTGTCCCCACCGCTGCGGAGCAATCCCACAATCAAGTGCAGCGTTGTTGCTCGTGCGGCGAGAACAACCGCAAGCACCAGCAGCAACGATCGCAGCGTCTCGCGAACCTCCGGCGTGACTTGAAACAACAGCGGAATCCAGGGGGAGAGCAACGCCACCAGTCCGCCGATAACCACTCCCACCACCGGCACCAGGGCCAGGACACGCCGGGCGTAGCGCTCCGCGTCGGCGCTTTTGCCGGCTCCAATGCTGTTCCCGATGATGATCGCACTGCCGTTGGCGGTGCCCATGAAGATCACCAGCGAGAGTCGCGCAACCGTCTCCGAGATGTTGAACGCCGCCACGACGTCGGTCCCCATGCGGGCGTACACCGCCATGTACATGGTTATTCCCAGCGACCAGCCGACCTCGTTGAGAATGACCGGTGCCGCGGTTCTCAAGAAACGGCCGACAAAGACACGCGGTATCGCCAGAAACTCGGATACCCGCCCGGCCGGTGCCTCTCGCCGCCGGTAGGCGAACGTCAGAAGCACCACTACCTCGAGCGTTCTGGCCACCGCAGTGGCGATCGCCGCACCGCGTACTCCCAGCGCGGGAAACCCGAACAGCCCAAAAATCAACAGCAAGTTGAGCGTGGTGTTGACCGCCAGCGATACGAGAGACACATAGAGCGGCAGGCGAACGTTGCCCGTACTGCGCAACACCAGCGAGAAAATTATGGTCAGCGTAGTTGCCACGTAACTGACCGCAACGATTCTCAGATAACCGCTTCCGAGCGCAACGACCGCCGCGTCGGCAGTGTAGAAGCCGAGCACCACGTGCGGAAACATCGTGGCCGCCAGGGTGAACAACACTGCACCCGCCAGACCCAGCATGAGCGCGATTCCCATGGAAGCGCGAATGCCGCGCACGTCGCGTACACCCCAGAACTGGGCGGTGAAGACCGTTGTGCCGCTTCCTACGCCGAAGAGGTAGAGCAGCAGCAGAAAGAAGACCTGATTCCCCAGCGCAACCGCCGCGATCTCGGTCTCTCCGAGCTGTCCGATCATCACCGTGTCGATCATGTTCAGCCCGGTTACCACCAGGTTCTGTGCCGCAATCGGCAGCGAGACGCGAATCAGGCGCGAAAGGAACTCGCGGTCGGTGAAGCTGGCGTGGACGGCACGGATCATGGGCTGGACACTCGAAGCTGCATTTTGACATCATAGCCGGTTTGCTGTATGAAAAGAAACTATGAGTGCGCAAACGCACGGTGTGATACTGGGCCGCTTCATGCCGCCCCACAACGGCCACCGCTATCTGATTGACTTCGGCCGGCACGTGGCCGACCAACTGACGGTCTTTCTCTGTTCGCTGCCGCACGATCCCATTCCCGGAGAGTTGCGCCTGCGCTGGATGGGCGAACTGTTTCCCAGCGTGCGGCTGGTACACATTACCGAGGAGAACCCGCGCGCCAACAAGCTGCAGCCGGGCGCCCACAGGATCTGGGCCCAGGCCATCGCTCGCAACATGCCCGACGGCGTGGACTATGTCTTTGCATCCGAGCAGTACGGACTTGATCTGTCGGCGGAGCTCGGCGCCCGTTTTGTTCCGGTCGATCCGTCGCGGTCACTGTTTCCGGTATCCGGCTCGGCGGTTCGGGCGGCACCGATGACGTACTGGGACTACCTGCCGGAGCCGGTTCGGCCCTACTTTGTCAGGCGCGTCTGCATCATCGGCAACGATGTGCGCGGGCGCGTAGCCCTTGGAAGAGGGCTGGCCGAACACTTCAAGACGATCTTCGCCGGAGACTACGCGGCGTACTGGCAGGACCACGTTAACCGCGAGCCTACCGCGGCCGACCTTCCGCTGTTGCTTCGGGCACAGGCTGCCTCCGAAGGTGCACTGGCCCGCCAGGCACAACGGCTGCTGTTTGTCACCACCGATCCGACCCAGCTGGCACTGCAGTGGAGCGTGCGACACGGCGAAGCCGCCGACCGCCTGGCAGCTGAACGTGAGCGCGGTTATGACCTGTATCTGGCGCTCTCGTACACGGAGCGCGGCGAGGCCGGCCGCAACGACCTGCTGGAACGCTACCTCGAGATGCTGCCGCCGACCGAGCGCGTGGTTCACGTGCCGGTTCCGGACGACGACGAAGGCCGCATCGGCTACGCGCTGGAACGCGCCTGCGCTGCGGTGGAAGAGCTTCTCACGTAGCTGCGGCGGCGGAGCAAGAGCCCGCGCGAACCCTCAGGGCCGGGTGCGGCGGCGGTCGCGTGGAAAGAGCGACGCCTCCTTCACGTTCTGCAACCCGAGGATCTTCTGGGTCAGCCGCTCGAGACCGATGGCAAAGCCGCCGTGGGGCGGACAGCCAAACTTGAAGATCTCCAGATAGTCGGCCATGCCTTCCGCGGTCAAGCCGAACCTGGGCAGCGTCTCCAGCAGCATGGCGTACTGATGAATCCGCTTGCCTCCGGTTGTGATCTCGAGCCCTCGAAACAGCAGGTCGAAGCTCCTGGTCCGGGCCTCGTCGGGATAGGTGTAGAACGGCCGCTTCTTGCGCGGAAATCCGTAGACAAAGACCGCTTCCACGCCGTGCTCCTCGGCCGCCCAGTCGCACAGCGCGCGCTCGGCCTCGGGGTTGATTTCGAACAGCCGGCGCCCGAGCCGGTCGGCGGCGATCTGCCTGGCATCGTCATGACTGATACGGGGAACCGCCTGGAGCTGCTCACGCGACGGCACGTCGGTGTCGTAGAGTTCGAGCACGTCGGCACAGTCCGCCTTGACGCCGTCAAAGACGGCCGCCAGAATCTCAATCTCGAGGTCCATCAGTTCGTGTTCGCTCTCGATGAACGCCATCTCCACGTCCAGCGATACGTACTCGTTCAGGTGCCGCGGCGTGTCGTGTTTCTCGGCGCGGTAGGCGGTGCCGATCTCGAAGACGCGCTCGAGACCGCTGGCAACCATCGCCTGCTTGTAGAACTGCGGCGACTGGGCCAG
>PWMO01000181.1 GCA_003558175.1 Spirochaetaceae bacterium | reverse complement strand
TTGACTGTCCACGGTTTCTTGTGTAGTATGGCGTGCGAGAGTGGTGAAATTGGTAGACACGCCAGATTTAGGATCTGGTACCTTCGGGTGTAAGGGTTCAAGTCCCTTCTCTCGCAGAGCAAAGTCTCCCGGGAGTTGGGTTTGGACTCAGTGTGGTCCGATTTGCCGGAGACGTGTTCGCACAATATTCGTGCGGGAGTAGCTCAGTGGTAGAGCTCCACCTTGCCAAGGTGGATGTCGCGGGTTCAAATCCCGTCTCCCGCTCTCCATCACACAGGCGATCTGGGTCTTCCGGATCGCCTTTTTTTTAATCCGGGCCTCTGCAGGCGTGCCACGTCAACCTGCCGAGGCCGATCCTAACAGTGAGGTCAAACAAGATGGTTTCCGAGAAAAGTGTTGAGCGTTTAGACAACTCCGCGGTCAAGCTCACAGTGACGGTGGGCAAGGAAGACGTGCAGCAGCAGTACGATAGCATCGTAAACGAGTACTCCAAACAGGCCCAGATCAAGGGGTTTCGCAAGGGAAAAGTGCCGCGCGAAGTCATGGAGCGCAAGTTCGGCGAAAGCCTCAAGGCTGAGGCAATGCAGCGCATTCTCGAAGAGAGCCTGAAGCAGGCCATCGACGAGGTGGAAGAGAAGCCACTCTCGTTCGCCCAGCCCGAGCTGGACGGTGAGCTTGATTTCGAGCTGGACAAAGAGTTCACCTACGCCGTTCGCTACGATGTGTTCCCGGAGATCACCGTAGGCAGCTACACCGGCCTTGAGATCGAAGAACCGCAGGTCAAGATTGAAGATGAAGACATGGACCGCGAGCTCAAGGCGCTGCAGGAACAGAACTCGGTGGTGATGGACAAGCAGGAAGGCGTGGTTGCCAAAGACGACATCGTCACCATCGACTACTGGGAGGTCGATGACTCCGGCAATCCCGTTGACGGCACCAGCCGCGAAGACTTTGTCTTCACCGTCGGAACCGGATACAACTACTACAAGATCGATGACGACGTGGTCGGCCTGAAGAAAGACCAGGAGACCGTCATCGAAAAGACCTATCCGGAGGACGTCGAGATCGAAGAGCTGCGCGGCACCAGCAAGAAGATCGGTGTTCGCGTCAAGGCGGTCAAAGAGCGCCAGCTTCCCGAGATTGATGACGATCTGGCGCAGGACATCAGCGAAAAGTACGAAACGCTGGACGACCTGAAGAAAGACATCCGCAGCCGTCTTGAAGAAACGCTCAAGTCGCGCCTGCGACAGATCAAGGCCGATACGCTGGTAGACAAGATCGTAGAGAACTCAGAGGTGACACCTCCCGAGTCCATGGTCGCCGCCGAACTGCAGGCCACCTGGCGCAACTTCGTCAACCGATTTGGCGTTCCGGAGAGCCAGGTAGCGCAATTGCTCGAGCACCAGGGCCGTTCGCAGCAGGACCTCTTCCAGGAGTGGCGCCCCGAGGCTGAAAAATCGCTCAAGGGCCGCCTGGTGATCAACAAGCTGATCGAGCAGGAACAGATCGAAGTCACTGAAGACGACGTGGACGCCCGAGTCAAGGAGCTGGCCGATTCCAACTCGATGGGTTTTGAAGAAACCAAGAACTACTACCAGCAGCAGGGAATGCTCGAGTACATCCGTGACAACATGAAGGAAGAGCGCCTGTTTGACAAACTCTTTGCGGAATCCAGGATCAAGAAGGGCGAAAAACGGAAATTTCTGGACGTGGTCGGACGAAATGGGTAAATTGGGGGCAATACAGGAACAACTATGAACGAACAAATGAATAACCTGGTGCCCATAGTCGTCGAGCAGACGGGTATTGGAGAGCGGTCCTACGACATCTTCTCCCGCCTGCTCAAAGACCGCATTGTATTTCTTGACGGGCCGATTAACGACGTCACCGCGGACCTCGTAGTGGCACAGCTTCTCTTTCTTGAAAGCCAGGATCCAGAGAAGGACATCAACCTCTATATCAACTCCCCGGGCGGATCGGTTACCGCCGGGCTGGCGATCTACGACACGATGCAGTACATCAAGCCGGACATACAGACCATCTGCATGGGACAGGCTGCAAGCATGGCGGCCATGCTTCTCGCCGCCGGCGCCGCCGGCAAACGTCTGGCCCTGCCGTCGTCGCGAATTCTCATCCACCAGCCGTGGGGCGGTGTCCAGGGACAGGCCACCGACATAGGAATTCAGGCTCGCGAGATCGTACGCCTCAAGAAGCTTATTATCGGGTATTTCGCTCAACACACCGGCAAGAGTGAAGATGTAATTGCTCACGATCTCGAGCGCGACTATTTCATGTCGGCTCAAGAGAGTGTAGACTATGGGGTAGTAGACCGGGTGCTGGTGCGAGGAAACGATGAGCAAACAAAAAAATGAGAGCGCGAAAGTCTGTTCGTTCTGCGGCAAGAACGCCGATTTCGCCCGACGGCTGATACAGGGGCCGGGCGTATACATCTGCGACGAGTGCGTTCACGTCTGCAAGAAGATCCTCGACGATGAAGACGACGTCATCACGTCGGAGTTCATGGACGAAATCCCCAATCCGCGAGAAATCAAAGACTACCTCGACCAATACGTAGTGGGTCAGGAAAAATCCAAGCGCGTTCTGGCGGTAGCGGTCTACAACCACTACAAGCGCATCACGCAGCGCGGGCGGTTGCAGGACGGGATCGAGATAGAGAAGTCCAACGTGCTCATGATCGGCCCCACCGGCACGGGTAAGACGCTGCTGGCCAAAACACTGGCCGCCAAACTGCGAGTTCCCTTTGCCATCGCAGACGCAACCACGCTGACCGAGGCCGGCTACGTCGGTGAAGACGTAGAGAATATCCTGCTCAAGCTCTACCAGGCAGCGGGCAACAACGTAGCCGCCGCCGAACGCGGCATCATCTACATTGATGAGATCGACAAGATCTCGCGCAAGGGAGAGAACGTCTCCATAACCCGTGACGTCTCCGGCGAAGGTGTGCAGCAGGCTCTGCTCAAGATCATAGAAGGAACGGTTGCATCGGTACCGCCCCAGGGCGGGCGCAAGCATCCCAGCCAGGAGATGATCAAGATCGACACCGGCAATATCCTGTTCATCTGCGGCGGAGCATTCGTCGGGATTGACCGCATCATCGAGTCTCGAGTAGCGCAGCATCCCATGGGCTTTGGCGCCGACGTGAAGGCAACGCGCGAAAAGAACCTTGAAGAGCTTTACAGCCACATGCACCCTGACGACCTGATCAAGTTCGGCCTGATTCCGGAGTTCGTCGGTCGGCTTCCGATTCACGTTACGCTGAAAGACCTCGACATGGAAGACCTGATCCGCATCGTGCGTGAGCCCAAGAACTCGATCCTCAAGCAGTACGAGGCGTCACTGAAACTCGATGACGTCGATCTGGTCTTCGACGAAGACGCGGTGCGCGCCATAGCCGAGCAGGCACTTGGACGCAAGACCGGCGCGCGCGGGCTGCGGTCGATCGTAGAAAACGTGATGGTTGATATCATGTTCGACATTCCCTCCATGAAGGGCAAGAAGCGAGTCATCATTTCGCGTGATGTTATCGAGAACGCCGAGAAGCCGACGATAGAGTTCGACAAGAAGAGTGCATGAAACTTAGCCTCCACCGGAGCAAAGCGCCGGACTATCCGGTCGTACCTCTGAAGGAGACGGTGGTTTTCCCGCATACCGTGGCGCCGGTTCTCTCCGCGCGCAAGTTTTCCACCAGCGCCGTTGAAGACGCAATGGCGAAGGACCGCCAGGTACTGCTTTGCATCCAGACAACAGAAAACGCCGAACCGGGCGAGAAGGACTTTGCGCGCGTTGCCACCGTTGCCACGGTGCTGCAGATCATGAAGCTGCCTGACGGCTCGCTACGCATCCTGGTGGAAGGCAAGAAGCGCTGCCGCATCACCGGATTTATCAGCGAACGGACGCACCTCCGCGCGCGGATCGAGCCGCTTCCGGATGACTGGGAACCGTCACCGGAACTGGATACCCTGGTACGGACGCTCCGCGACTCCTTCAGTCGCTTCGCCTCGCTGCAGAAGAAGATCCCTGCCGAAGTCTCGCTCACCGTCAGCCGAACCGACGATCCCCACAAACTGGTTGACGTTATCTGCGGCCACTCTTCAATTCCCACCGAACGCAAGCTCGAGCTGCTGGCTGAAACCGATCCGCTCAAGCGTGTGCAGGAGCTGGTGATCGCGCTCGAGTCCGAGAACGAGGTCCTCGACCTCAAGAAACAGATATCGTCGAGGGTGCGCAAGCGGCTGGAAAAGGGACAGCGGGACTACTTCCTCAACGAGCAGATGAAGGAGATCCACCGCGAACTCGGGCGCGAGGACGATGACCCATCGGGTGCGTCGGACATCCTGCGTCGGCTCGAGGCACGAGACTATCCCGACGCGGTGAGCGAGCGCGTGCGCAAAGAGACCGACCGGCTGCGCAAGCTGCAGCCGATATCGCCTGAGGCGGGCATCGTCCGCACCTACCTCGACTGGCTGCTCGACCTGCCGTGGGACAGCCGCAGCGATGATCAGGTAGACCTGACCGAGGCGTCGGAGATTCTGGAATCCGAGCACTACGCGATGGAGAAGCCCAAGGAGCGCATCCTGGACTACATCGCGGTGCGACAATTGACCGACTCGCTGCGCGGCCCGATTCTCTGCTTTGTCGGCCCGCCCGGAACCGGCAAGACCTCTCTGGCGCAGTCCCTCGCCCACTGCCTGTCGCGCAGCTTCGTGCGGATCTCGCTGGGCGGCGTGCGCGACGAGGCCGAGATTCGCGGTCACCGACGCACCTACGTTGGAGCCCTCCCCGGCAAGATCATCCAGTCTATTCGCAAAGCCGGAACCCGCAACCCGGTGTTCCTGCTGGATGAGATCGACAAGCTGGGGATGGATTTCCGCGGCGACCCGGCATCGGCCCTGCTCGAGGTTCTGGACCCGGAGCAGAACGTTACCTTCGTTGACCACTATATCGAGGTCCCGTTTGACCTCTCCGATGTGATCTTTATCACCACCGCCAACACGCTGCACACCATTCCCTACGCACTGCGTGACCGTATGGAGGTGATCGAGATCCCCGGCTACACCGAGTTTGAGAAGCGCAGAATAGCCGAGAAGTTCCTGATTCCAAAGCAGCTCGAAGCCAACGGCCTGACGTGGCTGGACGTGCGCTTCCGCTCGGACGCTATAGAGCGCGTGATTCGCGATTACACCATGGAGTCCGGCGTGCGCAACCTCGAGCGCGAACTCGCCACCGTAGTGCGCAAGATTGCGCGCGAGGCGGTGGCGCGTGGGTTCCGACCGCCGGTGCCGATTGCGGCGGGCGCTGCCGCCAACGAGGCCGCACCGGCCGGCGTTGCAGCCGCGGGCGCTGCAGCCAATGGGGAGAACGGCAGCACCGCGCCGGAGGGCAGCAACCGGCGGCCCGCCGAATCGCATCCCGCAGGACTCACTCCCGTGGTCGACCCGTCGCAGACGCAGTTTCGCGGCGATGCGCCGGAAAACCAACAGCAGCAAGACCCGGAGCGAGAACGGGAACGGCCGGAACAGGAGCAGGATACCACGACCGAAGCCGACAACGGCGAAACGCCGCATGACGGGGCCGCCGACTCACCAGACGCGTCCGAGATACCGCGGCCGATCTGGACCTTTGCGCTGTACAAGCCGCTGCGCAAGGTAGTCACCGCCCGCAGTGTCGCCAAACACCTTGGGAAGCGGCGCGTGCGCGATGACCTCCTTTACCAGGAGAACCGCGTTGGCGTAGTCAACGGTCTGGCGTGGACGGAACTCGGCGGACGGACACTGGCGGTGGAAGCCTCGGTCTTCCCCGGGTCGGGCAACCTGCGCCTTACCGGCAGTATGGGCGATGTCATGAAAGAGAGCGCCTATGCCGCCTTTTCATTCATTCGCTCCTACAGCCAGCGTTTCTGCCTGCCGAGCAGCCTGTTCGAGTCCCGGGACATTCACGTACACGTACCCGAGGGGGCAATCCCGAAGGACGGGCCGTCGGCAGGCATCACCATTACCGCGGCCATGGTATCGGCCTTCAGCGGTATCGCGGTCCAGCCCGACTTTGCCATGACCGGCGAGATCACCATTTCCGGTCGCCTGCTGCAGATCGGCGGTGTAAAAGAGAAGGCGCTCGCCGCGCACCGCAACGGAATCGCCAACGTACTGATGCCCGAGGCAAACCGCAGCGACAGTGAAGAGCTGCCTCAGGAAGTTACTGCCGCAATCAGCTTCCACTTTGCCGCTTCCGTGCTCGACGCGCTGCACATCATCTTCCCACCGGACCTGTTTGAAATCCGATCCTACTAGCGCCGTTCTTTTCGTGCACCCCTCGTGCTCTGTGCGTTGTTCGGCTCTGATCTGAGCCCGAGGCGCGACGGATTCAAAGCGACGTTTTTCGGTCCGCTGGTTCCAGGCCCGACGCTTTTTTTCCGGGTGCGGTTATGCTATAGTGTCCGCGAATCTGCAGAACGCAAGGAGCACAGAATGGCGGTTAACCTGCACGGTCGGTCTCTACTGACGCTGAAACACTACACACGTGACGAGATCCTCTATCTGCTCGATCTCGCGGACCGCGTTAAGGCGGAGCGCCGTCGCGGAGATGTGCATCAAAGGTTTCGCGGCAAGACGATCGCCCTGCTTTTCGAAAAACTTTCAACCCGCACCCGCTGCGCATTTGAGACTGCGTTTGGAGAAGAAGGCGGGCACCCGGTATTTCTCTCTTCCAACGACATCCACCTGGGCGTGAAAGAAACCGTTGAGGATACGGCGCGCGTACTGGGCCGGATGTTTGACGCTATTGAGTTTCGCGGTTTCGACCAGCGCACCGTCGAGGCCCTGGCACAGTACGCGGGCGTGCCCGTCTACAACGGCCTGACCGATCTCTACCACCCAACGCAGGTGCTCGCCGACCTGCAGACGTTGCGCGAAACTACCGGAACCCTTATCGGCAAGACCATTACCTACATGGGCGACGGCCGCAACAACGTGGCCCGTTCACTGATGATCGGCTGCGCCAGGGTAGGGACAAACTTCACGGTAGTAGCGCCCGAATCGCTGCAGCCCGACCCGGAGTCGGTGGACGAGTGCCGCGAGATCGCCGCAAAGAGCGGCAGCGGGATTGTGGTGACCGCCGCACCGGAAGAGGCGCTTCCGGGCAGTGATGCAGTGTATACCGATGTCTGGGTCTCGATGGGCGAAGAGAAGAAGAGCTCGGAACGAATGCAACTGCTGGCACCCTACCGAGTTACCGCCGATGCAATGCGCGCAACCGGAAACCCGCAGGCGGTATTCTTGCACTGCCTGCCGGCCGTTCGCGGCAACGAGGTAACCGACGAGGTTATGGATGGCCCCCAGTCGCGCATCTGGGACCAGGCGGAGAACCGCAAGCACACCATCAAAGCTCTGATGATTGCCACCCTTTTGGCGTAACGTTGCATTCTGGAGGCAAAAGACGTATACTTTTAGAGCTAGAGCGTCAGGAGGACGACAGTGATTCGGAAAAGCAGAGTCGTAGCTCTCGGGCTGGTGGTTGGGTTTATTGCGTTGATTGCGGCGCCAGTTTTTGCCGAAACGCCGCAGTTCTACATCAAGACCGTGTTCGTAGAGCGGATACACACCCATCGGCTGGGGTACCGGGTAGAATACAATCGCAGCAACTT
>PWMO01000371.1 GCA_003558175.1 Spirochaetaceae bacterium | reverse complement strand
CACGCCCGGACGAGGCTGTCGTTTGATCCAAAGTATCATCCTCCGTGTCAGTGATGTGTCAACGCCGCCAGCATATGCACCTTAGCGCATATGTCAGAGCGCGTCAACGGAGCAAACGGCCAAACCGACACCTCCCTGCGTCTCCGGTTTGACTTGATGATTACGGAACCTCGTGCAAAAATTGGGAGTTGTCGCTGGTGTCGGCCGCATAGAGGGGACCGACGCCCGGACAACGGCCGGCAAACCGGACAACGGCGAGAAAAGGAGCGGGAGATGCAGGACAAGCAGTACGTCATGGCCTTTGATGCAGGCACCACCAGCAATCGTGCGATTCTTTTTGATCACAACGGTGCCATTGTCGGCGCAGCGCAGCAGGAGTTCCCGCAGATCTATCCCCGGCCGGGCTGGGTCGAGCACGACCCGATGGATATCTGGGCAACGCAGAGCGGAGTCGCGCGCCAGGTGCTGGAGAAAAGCGGCGTTCGCCCTGAAGAGGTGGCGGCAATCGGCATCACAAACCAGCGCGAAACCACCGTCCTGTGGGAAAAATCAACCGGTAAGCCGGTCTGTAATGCGATCGTCTGGCAGGACCGCCGAACCGCCGGTATTTGCGACAAGATGAAAGCCGCCGGACTCACGGATTGGGTGAGGGAGAACACCGGGCTCGTCATCGATGCCTATTTTTCCGGCACCAAGATCAAATGGATTCTCGACAACGTCGAAGGTGTCCGCGAGCGCGCCGAGCGCGGCGAAGTGCTGTTCGGAACCGTAGACACCTGGTTGATCTGGAACCTTACCCGTGGACGCGTGCACGTGACCGACACGTCCAACGCATCGCGAACACTCATCTACAACATAAAAGAGCTCGATTGGGACGAGACGCTGCTGCGTGAAATGAATATCCCGCGCGCGATGCTGCCCGAAGTACGATCATCGAGTGAAGTCTACGGTCACACCCACGAGTCCACCTTCGGCGGCGCCAGGATCCCCATCGCCGGAGCCATCGGCGATCAGCAGGGCGCCCTCTTCGGGCAGGCGTGCTTTGAACGGGGAACGGCAAAGAACACCTACGGCACCGGAAGCTTTGTGCTGATGAATACCGGAACCGAACGGGTGGCATCTCAGACCGGGCTGTTGACCACCGTAGCGTGGCGGCTGGGCGAGAGCGTGGAGTACGCGCTCGAGGGCGCGATCTTTGTAACCGGGGCGGCCGTCCAGTGGCTGCGGGATGAAATGCACATCGTGAACGATGCGCAGGATACCGAGTACTTCGCCTCAAAGGTGGACGATACACACGGCGTCTACATGGTGCCGGCCTTTGTCGGCCTCGGCGCTCCCTACTGGGACCAGTACGCCCGGGGTGCCATCGTTGGACTCACTCGCGGCGCAGGAGTGAGCCACATCGTGCGCGCGACGCTGGAATCGATCGCCTATCAGACCCGAGACGTCATAGAGTGCATGGAGGCCGATTCGGGAATAGAGACCAGCGAGTTGAAGGTCGACGGCGGTGCCTGCGCCAACAACTTCCTGATGCAGTTCCAGGCCGACATTCTTGGCGTTCCGGCCATCCGCCCGCGGATAATCGAGACCACGGCCCGCGGATCGGCCTACCTCGCCGGACTGGCAACCGGGTTCTGGAGTGACCGTTCAGAGATCACGCGCAACCTTGAAATTGACACAGTCTTCGAGCCGTCCATGGAAGACGATCAACGCACGAAGCTGTACGCCGGATGGAAGCGCGCGGTAGACAAAGCGATGGCGTGGGAGCTCCCCGAGTAACCGCGCCGCCCGCCACAGCCGACGGGCCCGCGTGTCGCAGCGTGTCGTAACTCACGGGCCCGCGTGGCGCGGCCTGCGGATCGAAGCGTGTCCCGGTCTGCGGCGCTACCCGCTCCAGGAATGTGCCGCTTCTACCAGGGCCCGCAGGTTCTCCACCGGCGTCCGTGGCGCCACCTCACATCCTGAGCCGAGCAGTATTCCGCCGTTCTCGGCGCCGGTTGACTGCAGGCATTCGCGCGCCTTGCTTCGGATCTCCTCCGGGCTGCCCTGCAACAACACCGCCGTGGGGTCGAGATTGCCCATCAGAGCCACCTTCCCTTCAGTGAGCTGCTTTGCCTCCGCCATGTCCACCAGCGAATCGATCTCGAGGATGTCCGCGCCCGTCTGTGCCATGAGCGGCAGTATGCGCCGCGTGTCGCCGCAGATGTGCAGCAGCGTCACCGCTCCTTTCTCGCGTGCCAGCGGTTTGACCGCCTCGAAGACCTTGCACTCGTACGGGAAAACGTACTTCTCGTAGATTGCCGGTGAGATCATGCTGAGCGAGGCCAGCGAATCACCGGCCTGCGCTACGTCCGACCCCGCCTCGAGCACCGCCTTGAGGAACGCGATCAATCCGTCCGAACTGAGCTCCATCAGCTGAAAGAGCTTGCGCTGGGTAGCTTCGTCATCATCGGCCTCGGCCTGCGCAATATCCATCAGGAACTGCTGCGTGCCCCCGGCAAGGTAGCTGGCGATGGAAAACGGTCCGGTGCCCGGCCCGCGGACTGCAACCTCGTTACCGAAGTGCCGCCGCAAGGCGTGCACCGCGTCGAGGTAGACATGCATGCGCCCATCGGCATACGGGTCGGGAACGCGCAGCTCGTCGACATGGTCAAGGTCGGGGACCGCACACTGCACGAGGTGGGGAGTGGCGTCAAACGGCTGCTCGATGACGCAACCGTAGCCTTCGGCAATGTAATACTGGTCGGACTGCGCCACCACCACGTCATGGCCGACTTTCTCCCGGCAGACAATCTGCGCCTCAGCCATTTTGGCCGGATCGGTGTTATAGACAGAAATGGGGATCCCCGCGACCACCGCACCAAAATTCCCGTTATACGGTGCCGCCGGCACTACATCGGGCTTCTCCCGCCCGGCCGCCGCCAGAAAGCGCTCTCTTGCGTTCATGCAGTTTTCCTCCTCAGCAAAGCAGATCGACAAGGCAGATCAAGCTGCGCGACCAAAACACCCGGTCGCGCAGCTCCGGCCGCGTCTCCGCAGCCCGGCTGCGCAGGCGCTACAGCTCGAACGTCATGTTCTCAACATAATGGTCCTGGAAGGCAGCGGCACTGGAGAGCTCGATATATCGCACCCCCGCGGCCACGGCATCACAACGAGTAAAGACCGATCGCGAAGCCAGCGCCATCACGGCACCGATTCCCGCTGCGTTTCCCAGCACTTCGACCCGTTCGGCAGTCCCGGGGGGCAACAGGCCGATGCGGATCGCGCTCTCCCGGTTCAAAAAGCTTCCAAATCCTCCCGCCAGATAGACCCGCCCGATATCCTGAGCCGCCATCCCGGCATCTTCCAGCAGCGTTGCGATGCCCGCGGCAATTGCCGCCTTGGCGAGCTGAATCTCGCGAACATCCTTCTCGGTCAGCACCAGCGCCTCACCACCAGCGGTCTCCGATTCCGGGACCACAACGAACGCAGGTGCACCGTCAACAATACAGCAGCGCGCTCGCACCGGCTCCGGGACGGTATCCGGGAGATCGGCGGCGCCAAGCAGTCTGCCCGTATCGTCAATCACGCCCGCATCGAGCAGCGCGGCAACGATGTCCACGATCCCGGCTCCGCAGATACCCACAGCCGGAGCGTCATTGATTGTGGTGTAGCTGAACGGGGCTGTGGCGTCGTGCGGGACGCCTCTGAACTCGGCGGCGCTGCACCGGTCGGACTCACGGCCCGCGCCGTCGAGATTGGCCACAAACGTGTTCACCGCACCGCCCACTCCGCCCGTACCGCAGCGGATCTGCGCACCTTCAAACGCCGGACCGGCCGCTGTCGAGCACGCCCGCAACCAGTCTGCATTGCCCAGCACGATTTCGCCGTTAGTACCGATGTCGATCAGCAGCGCGATCTCTGGACGAAGATCCATTCCCGAGGCCAGGATAGCCGCCACGATGTCAGATCCCACGTAGCCGGAAATGCAGGGCAACGTGATAACGTGCCCCGACGGGTGAGCCGCGAGCGCGAGACCGGAGCCGTTGTAGTCCAGCGTACATGCGGCTGCGGGGATGAACGGCGACACGCCGATCGCCGTGGGGTCCAGTCCCAGAAAGAGGTGCTGCATGGTGGTATTGGCCGCAACCACGATGTGTCGGACGTCTTGCGGCTGCAGACCGTTGCGGTGCGTGACGACGTGACTCATCCGGTTGATCTGCTCCACGATTGTGTCCCGCAGCGCAGATACCCCGTCATTCGCACAACGCGAAATGCGGGACACAACGTCGCCGCCAAACCTGACCTGCCGGTTGATTTCCGAATAGACGTCGATGGTATGAGCAGTGTCGAGATCGATCAGGTAACAGGCAACCGTTGTGGTGCCGATATCAACGGCAATACCCAGCATGGGGCGTTGCGGCGTCTGCGGTTCCACCCACAGCAGTGACTTGTCTTCTTCATCCACGGTGACCGTCACACTCCAGTCGTTCTCGCGCAGCAGGGCAGACAGTGAGCGCAGCAGATCAATCGGGAGTCTGTGCCTGGTGCATCCGGCTTCGGAAAGGATCCGTTGCAGATCGGCGCGCTGATCGTCCAGAGTCGGCCTGGGCAGCGTCAGTTGGCGTCGGATGAAGTGCGGGTCGTGTTCGAATTCCGTCGTGAGCGGAGCAGCCTTGGCGCGACCTGCTTCACTCCAGAGGGGTAACTCGACCGTCATTCCGTTGCGAGGGACAAGGAGACAGGCCAGGCGCATCCCGTCCGCCAGCCGCACCTGAGAGACCAGGCGCGACTCGATCGGATGAACCGGGTCGGCTTCTCCTGCCACCACGCGCACCAGACACTTGCCGCACGCACCGGCACCTCCGCACGGCGCATTGATCAGCAACCCTTCCCGACGAATGAGTTCAAGCACGGACTGGGAGTCTGCCGCCTGCACGGCACGTTCAAGATCCGCCTGGCGCAGCGTGATACTGACCTTCGCGTCCCGTTCTTCCCGTGGTGCGCTCATTGGGCGGTAATTACTCCTCCGTCGTAAGACGGCACAATTGTCTGGCCCGGTTGAACCACCAGGAAACGCTCGCTGTCCCAGCGTCCTTCCAGGAAGTCCTCCACAAGAGATTGCTCACCGTCCAGCTCGTCGTACGTCCAATTGAGGTATTGCGCTGCGTCGCGGGTCTGCTGCTTCGGTGCATCGGCGGGGATCTCGGGCCAGCGAATGAACGTGCAGCGATCGTACTTGCAGAGCCAGTCCTGCTCGGTCTGCATCAGGAAGTCGGCGTTCTCCTCGCCATACTTCTCGACATACTGCTTGTAGATACGTTCGCGCCGTTCCCTGCCCGGCATCAGCGTGGTTTCTGTCCAGCCACGGGTATACCAGTAGGTTCCGGGGTGTTCGTCGAAGTAGCGCTTATAGCGGTGGCGACAACCGAGGAGCAACGTGATGCAGTCATGAGCACGCGGAACGACGATCGGATAGCGCCCCGAACGAATGCCGACCACGGCGTTGCTGCACAGTCCGTATCCCAGCAGAATTGCGTCGTAATCCTCCGCGCGGGCAAACATGCTGTACCGTTTCGCCTCGCGCTCGCGTTCAACCGCGTCCACCGTTTCCTGCAGCTCCACCCGAAGCTGCTCGGGCTGGTTGTGAAAGTCTTGCTGCAGATAGACCACGTCGATCACATTTGACGACCGAGACGCCACAAGGCCGAACTCACGGCTCAAAACTTTGCAGGCAATCAGTTTCAGTTTCATAGAAGACTACACGGCAATCCGGATCTCTCCTCGAGCTTCACGGAACTTGCCCGGACTTACGCCGGTGGTTTTCTTGAACACCTTGCAGAAGTAACTCTGGTCCTCGAAACCGACCAGAGCCGCCAGCTCGATCAATGGGATGCGCGACACAACCAGCAGCGATTTGGCCTTCGAGACCCGGTAGCGGTTGAGAAACTCGGTGAAGGTGATCTTCATCTCTTCATGAAACAGCCGGCTGAAGTAGGCCGGGCTGAGCGAAACATGAGCCGCGATCTCATCAAGTGTGATCCGGTTCATGTAATGCTCCTTGATATACGCAATGCTCCGTTGAATAACGTCAACATGCTTGACTTCTTTGAGCTCGAATACGCAGTCAGTGAAGCGCCGCATGATGCGCGAGAGGCCGTACGCAATGTCATCCACGCTCTTGAGCGTGTCGAGCTCCTGCAGATAGCGGTAGTTGAGACCGAAGATCTGCTCGATGTCCGCTCCGCCCTGCAGCGCCGCCCGCGAAAGCAGGACCGATAGTTCAAGCACGCGCAGCCGGATCACCTCGATGCTTCGGCCTGAAGCGAAGAACACGTAACCCAGTATCTCGTTGAGGATACTCTGCGCCTCGGCTTGATCTCCCATTCTGATGCACTCCATCAGGCGGCGCTCTTTTTCAATGGGATACGTCAGCGCCTGTTGTTCACTGCTGTCCAGTTTGTTGATGTAGTGCACGTACTCCGACATCCGTGAAGAGATCGAGAGTTTCTCGTACTGGTTCTCCAGCGATTCCGACCGGCCGTCAGAAAGGTAGCTGCTGAGCACGTAGAGCATCTCCGACAGACCTTTAACCCGTGCCGGAGGAACGTACGGCACCTCGGAGAACTGTGCGGCAAGGTTTCCCGGATACCGCTGCCGGTTCCGGAACAGGCGGAGAAACTCCTGCTCGTAGAAATCGCTCTCTTCCACCGGAAGCACCGGGCCCCCGAGCAACGCCGCAACGGTACGGCCGTTGACTACGATCGGCGATGTCCAGTGCATGAGCGACAGCGGACAGAGAAAGATATAGCGCCCGCCGAAACGTTCGGCATGGTAGATGCTGTACAGGTGTGTCTTGCGGCAATTCCCTGACCGCTGCATCCGCGGCTGCAGCCGGGAACAGGCGCGACAGGGATCACCCGCCTCGGGCGGACGATAGAGGGGGAAGCCGTCGCAGTCGATGATTGCGCAGCGTACTCCCGTGGCATTGCTGTAATCGCGCACAAAGCCGACAGCCCTGTCAAAGTTGAAGGCTGTGATGGCGGATTCGACTTCCATATCAGTTCTCAGTTACCGGGATTCGGGCACCGCGCGCCGGTTACCGCACCACGCATGAGCCAATGCCGAGCCGCCCGCGCGTTCGGGGATGACCCCGTTCGGCCACGGGCGGCGCGTCAGGCGAGACCCGGTCAGCGGCTCTTGCAGTAGGCTACGGCCGCCTCGGCCGCACTTGCCGCATCCGGAGCATAAAGGTCGGCACCGATCCCGGAACAGAAGCTCTCGGTGACCGGGGCGCCGCCGATCATGATGCGGAAGCGGTCGCGAACTCCGCTTTCGGTCACTGCGTCGACGATCTTCTTCATTTCGGTCATGGTGGTAGTCAGAAGCGCAGAGCAGGCAATAATGTCTGCGTTATGCTCCATGGCCGAAGAAATAAACTTGTCGGTCGGGACGTCCACGCCGATATCGATGACTTCGAGCCCCTTCCCTTCCATCATCATCTTGACCAGGTTCTTTCCGATGTCATGCAGGTCGCCCTTCACGGTACCGAGCACGACCGTTCCCTGGGCCTTGACGCCCGAAGAAATCAGGTGCGGCTTCAGGATCTCAATTCCGGCGTTCATGGCACGGGCCGCAATCAAGACTTCCGGCACGTACACTTCATTGTTCTTGAACTTCTCGCCGATGATCCCAATGCCGTCCATGAGTCCCTCTTCCAGAATCGCACGCGGGTCGGTCTTCTCATCCAACGCCGTCTGCACCAGCTGTT
>PWMO01000451.1 GCA_003558175.1 Spirochaetaceae bacterium | reverse complement strand
ACCGAGCCGATGTACCGGACCGACCAGCCGAGTTTTCTCAACGCGGTGCTCGAAGGCCGCTGCCACCTGGAACCGGAATCGCTGCTCGACGCCACCAGCGCCGTTGAACGGAAGTTCGGCCGCCGGCGTGACAGCGTGCCGGCCAAGGGGCCGCGGCCGCTTGACGTCGATATCCTCCTGTACGGTTCGCGAGTTATCCGGAGCACACGGCTCACCGTACCGCACCCGGGGCTCTGCGAGCGGCGCTTTGTGCTCGAACCGCTGCTGCAGCTGGCGCCGCAGCTGACCCACCCTGAGACCGGCCTTCGCCTGGCTGCACTGCTGCAGGCGCTGCCGGACCAGGGTGTTTACTGTTACCGGCGGAACCCGTATAATCCTGGATCATCGAAGGAACACCACACATGACGGCGGAAGAAACGTCGCAGGCGCACCACGTTCGCCTTCAGGACTTTGAAGGCCCGTTGGACCTGCTGCTCTTTCTGATCAAACGATCCGAAATCAACATCTACGATATCCCGATTGCCCAGATCACCGAGCAGTATCTGCAGTTTCTGGAGTACGCGGCCAAGGTCGATCTGGAGAACATCACCGAGTTCTACGTCATGGCCGCCACGCTGCTGTATATCAAGTCGCGCATGCTGCTGCCGGTGGAGATGGACCTTGATGAAGAGATCGAGGATCCGCGCAAAGAGCTGGTCGAGCGGCTGATAGAATACCAGCGGTTCAAGAAGATCACCGATCTCATGACCGACAAGGAGCAGGAATCCGAGTGGCTGCTTGAGCGGCGCAAGAAACAGCAGGCCCTTCCGTTTGAGGAATCGGACGACCTGTGGGAATCGATCGACGTCTGGGAACTGCTGCGCACCTTCTCCACCATCATCTCCAACGTTTCCGCCGACCGACTGCTCGACCTCTATGAAGAGGTTTCGGTAAACGAGAAGCTCAGCCTGTTGGAGGAGCTGTTGGAGGAAAGCTCAGAGTGCCTGTTCACGGACTTGATCGTCAAACCTGAGTCAATTATGGAGATTGTGTGCGCGTTTCTGGCCATCCTTGAATCGGTCAAGTCGCGCCGCATCAACATAGAACAGAACCGCATGTTCGGTGACATTCGCATCCGCAGGAGGTCGCATGCAGCTTGAACGTGAGTGTGCGCTGCTGGAAGCGGTTCTGTTTCTCGAAGCGGATCCGGTAGAAGAGCGAGCGCTGGCCCGCATCTCCGGGCTCAGTGTGGAGGTCGTTCGCAGCTGCCTTGAAGAAATGAGCCGGCAACGAGAGGCTGCCGAGTTTGGACTTGAAGTGTCACGCGTTGGGGACGCGGTGAGTCTGGTACCCAAGCGAGAGCTTTGGGAGCAGCTGAAAGAGCGCTACGGCAAGAAGAACGAGAACCGACTCTCGCGTGCTGCGATGGAAACGCTTTCCATAATCGCCTATTCGCAGCCGATTACGCGCGCCGAGGTCGAAAGCCTGCGTGGCGTGTCGGCCGACGGCATGATTCGCCTGCTGCTCTCGCGTGACCTGGTTCGCGAAGTGGGCAAGAAAGATGTGCCGGGAAAGCCGGTTCAGTACGGCACTACGCGTGAGTTTCTCAAGCTCTTCAGGCTCAACAGCATTGCGGACCTGCCCAAACTCGACGAGATGGATGAGGAGCGATTCAGACTCGATGGCTGAACCACAGAAGAGAACCAAAACGCTGGACTACCCGGTGCGTCTGCACGTCTACCTCGCGCGCTGCGGCGTTGCCTCGCGGCGCGGAGCCGAGAAACTGATTGCCCAGGGGCGCGTGATGCTCAACGGCTCGGTGGTGCTCACGCAGGGCAACCTCGTAGACGAGGATGACGTGGTGCTGTTTGACGGGCGTCGCGTCTACCCGACCCGCCGTATGGTCTACCTCGCGCTCCACAAACCGCCCAGGGTTCTCTCTACCAGCAGCGACCCCGAGGGACGCCCAACGGCTCTGGACCTGCTCAAGAATGAGTTCCCAATGCGGATGTTCACCGTAGGGCGGCTGGACTTTCTGTCCAGTGGGCTGATTCTGGTCACCAACGACGGGGACTTTGCCCAGGCGGCGATGCATCCCAGCAGCGAGATAGAGAAAGAGTATATTGTCGAGACGAAGCGCGAAATATCGCCCGAGCTGCTCGATCAGTTCAAGCGCGGCGTAACGGTTGACGGTGAAACCTACGCCATAGACGGCTATACGGTGAAGAACCGCTTCCGTGTGAACCTGGTGCTGCACGAAGGTAAGAATCGCGAGATCCGGCGCGTCTTCCAGTTCTGGAAGATTGCCGTGAAGCGGATACATCGAGTGCGAATCGGGTCGGTCAGCATAAAAGGCATAGGTTCGGGCGAGTACCGGCATCTGACCGACGAAGAGATCGCCTGGTTTCTCTCGCGCGCAGGAGGTGGCCAACGTGGTCGTGGCAATTGACGGACCGGCGGGAGCCGGCAAGAGCAGCATCGCGGAGCGCTGCAGCGCTGAGCTCGGCTTCACTTACCTCAACTCGGGCGCCATCTATCGCGCGGTGACCTGGAAGGCGCTGGAGTTGGGTGTGCAGGACGCGCCGGATGAACGCATCGTGGAAATTGCCCAGTCGCTGCAGCTGCAGTACCAGGGCGGGAAGTTGCTTGTAGACGGCGAGCCTCGCGGCGATCAGCTGCACACCGACCGGGTAGACCGCCACGTTGCACGCCATTCCGCGATCCCGGCGGTACGCGAGATGGTAAACCGCAGGCTGCGTCAGATTGCCGACGGTGTCAACGTGATGGTGGAAGGGCGCGATATCACCACAGTGGTGTTTCCCAACGCCGACGTCAAGATATACCTCGACGCATCGGTAGAGACCAGAGCCCGCCGTCGCTGGGAACAGCAGCGCGCACAGGCGAGCGAAAACGGTGGCCGGGAGGATGACACTCCGACGCTGGAACAGATCGCCGAACGTATCCGAGAGCGTGACGAAGCCGACAGAAAAAAGGCTGCCGGGTCGTTGAAACAGGCGGCTGATGCGGTATATTTGGATACTTCGCTCTTGACCATAGATGAAGTTTGTGAGAGAGTTATAGCTACCATCCGAAATACGCGACAATACCAGGAGCTACAGAGTTAATATGGAAGAGAGAGAGGAACAGAACGCGCCAAAACCGCAGCAACAGGTCCTGCAAGAACAGCTGCAAGAACAATTTCTCAAACAACTTGATGAACTTGAAGTGGGCCAGCTGGTTGACGGGACCGTTGTACAGGTGGGCGCCGAACAGGTCTTCGTTGACATTGGCTACAAGTCCGAAGGCCGTGTACCTCTTGACGAGTTTGACGAGCCTCCACAGGTTGGAGAACAGGTGACGGTCGTTCTTCTCAGCAAGGAAACCAGAGGCGGAGGCGTGGACGTCTCCAAGAAGAAAGCCGATGAGAAAGCCTTCTGGAAGAAGCTCAAGCAGGCCTTTCACGACCACGAGGCGGTAGAGGGCAAAGTGGTCCGTACCGTCAAGGGCGGATTTGAGATCCGGCTCCCGGGCGGTATCCGCGCATTCAACCCGATCTCCAAGATGGACCTCCGGCGCATCGAAGAACCTGAGGAATTCGTCAACATGACCTCAAAGTTCTACGTGGAACGTCTTTACAGTGACAACCGCGTGAACATCGTCCTCTCCCGCCGCGGCTGGCTGGAAGAAGAGGTAGAGCGTCGTCGTCAGGAGTTCTTTGATACCGTTGCCATTGGCGATACGGTTGAAGGCGAGGTGAAGTCTTTCACCTCTTTCGGGGCATTTATCGATCTGGGCGGATTTGACGGTCTGCTCCACATCAATGACATGAGTTGGGGTCATGCAACGCGGCCCAAAGACTACGTCAAGAAAGGCGACAAGATCCAGCTGAAAGTGATCCGCATGGATCCGGAAGAGAAGAAAATCAATCTTTCGCTGCGCCACATGACCGAAGACCCGTGGAACAGCTTTGAAGACAAGTTCAACGTAGACAGCGTGGTGAAGGGAAGAGTGACCAAGCTTACCGACTTCGGTGCGTTCATCGAGCTCGAAGAAGGTATTGAGGGTCTGGCGCATATCTCCGAGCTGTCATGGGTCAAGCACATCAATCATCCCAAAGAGGTGCTCAACGTTGGCGACGAGGTCGAAACCAAGATTCTCGATTACGACGTGACCCAGGGAAAGGTGTCGCTCGGTCTGAAGCAGGTGCTGCCCAATCCGTGGGACGAGCTCCCGGCACAGTATCCTGAAGGCACGCAGCTTACCCGGACGGTCAAGAAGATTACCAACACCGGCGCTTTTGTTGAGCTGGAAGAGGGGATCGACGCGTTCCTGCACGTTGATGACATTTCGTGGACAAACCGGCCTCGTAACCCGGGAGAGGTGCTGCAGGAAGGTCAAGAAGTCGACGTGATGATACTCTCCGTCGATTCAGAAAACCGCAATATCCGCGTCGGAATGAAGCAGCTCGGTGATGACCCGTGGTCCAAACTGAAGCGGGCGTACTCGCAGCGCACGGTTGTGGAAGGTGAGGGCACCAACATAACCGATTTCGGCGTCTTCGTGCGGGTGCAGGAAGGTATCGAGGGCCTGATCAACAAGAACAACCTGTGTGATCCGCGAGTCGAGCCGTTTGAAAAAGCGGTGGAGAAGATCTCGGTGGGCGACAAAATTCAGACCATCATTACCGAGATCAATCCCGGACGGCAAAGGCTGGCGCTTTCCGTGCGCGAGCTGGAGCGCAAAGAACAGCGTGCCGAGATGCAGAAGTACATTCATGACGATGAAGACAGCGGCACACTGACGCTGGGAGAACTCCTGAAGGAGAAAGGGAAGTCCTGATCGCGGTGGACCCCTGGCGTTCATGTTCAAGTCCGGCGTCGACATCAGAAAGCTCGAGACTCTCATCGAGATCAATGCGCGCATCAATTCGGACTACTCGGACCCGGGCGGGCTGCTGCAGACCATACTGGAGTCCGCCACTCGTTTAAGTGAAGGAGAAGCCTCGTCGCTTCTCCTTCTTCGTCCCGAGAACAACAAGCTCTACTTTGAGATCGCGCTCGGATCGAAAGGGCCTGAGGTCAAGAAATACTCGCTCAACCTTGGAGAAGGCATCGCCGGGTGGGTTGCGCAGAACAACCGCTCGCTGGTAGTCAATGACGTTGACCAGGACAACCGCTTCCTTGCCGATATCAGTCAGCAGATCGGATATCCAACACATTCAATCCTTGCCGTCCCGATGAGAATTCGCGACCGCTGTGTCGGCGTCATAGAAATGATCAACAAGCTCGGTGGCAAACCGTTTGATGAAGACGACCGCCAGTGGCTCGAGATTTTTGCTACCCAGGCGGCGCTCGCGATTCAGAACGCGCGTTCGTTTCAGCGGGCACAACAAGAGATTGTGTTGCTGCAGGATCGGGTGACAAACCACCAGGGCTTTCACAGTTTTATCTGCGAGTCGGCCGCTATGAAAGAGCGGTTGGAGATGATCGACCGGCTGGCGCGCACGGATTCATCGGTCCTGATTCTCGGCGAGAGCGGCTCGGGAAAGGAACTGTTCGCGGAGCAGATCCATCTGCGAAGCAATCGGTCTGAGAAGCCGTTCATCCGGGTCAACTGTGCGGCGCTGCCCGATGCGCTGCTGGAGAGCGAGCTGTTTGGACACGTGAAGGGTGCCTTCACCGATGCACAATCAGACCGCCGCGGTCGCTTTGAGCTTGCAGACGGTGGCACGATTTTTCTGGACGAGATCGGTGAACTGCCGCTGGCGCTGCAGGCCAAGATGCTGCGGGTGCTTCAGAGCCAGACGTTCGAACGGGTTGGATCGAGTCAGCCGTTGCGCGTCGACGTACGGATCATTGCAGCCACCAACCGTGATATCGAGCAGGCGGTGGCTGACGGGCAGTTTCGGCGCGACCTCTATTATCGGTTGAACGTGCTGCCGATCTACGTGCCGCCGCTTCGAGAGCGGCGAGAAGACGTTCCCCCGCTCGCGCAGCACTTCCTGATCAGGTTCCGGCGCGAGACCAACAAGTCGGTGACGGGCTTCTCCAGCGCCGCCATGGAAGAGCTGCTGTCGTATTCCTGGCCCGGCAACGTGCGTGAGCTGGAGAACGCGGTTGAGCGGGCGGTCGTGGTGACCGGAACGGAGTACATTCAACCGGAAGACCTCGCTCTGAAGAGCGGCGGAGGCCTGAAAGAAGAACGCTACGTGGGAAAGACCTTGAAAGATTCAGTCAACCTGTTCAAGAAGCACTTTATACGACAGACGCTGGAGGATCAGGGCTGGAACCAGACGGCGGCAGCCCGGGTGCTGGGGATCCAGCGTACCTACCTGTCCCGGCTGATCAAAGAACTGGAAATTACGCGCTAAGAAAAGCAAGCTACAGCAAAGGAGAGTTGTCGATGCCGCAGAGCGAAGCACCAGACAAAAAAACAAAGATCACCGACGTCATCAGCACATTCCTGCACCGGCATCGCCGCACACTCGTTGTGGCGCTGGCGGCAGTGCTCATAGTAGTAGTAGGGCTGTTTGTATACCTCGAGGTGCGGTCCTCGCGCGAGGAGTCTGCACGACTTGCGGCTGAAGAGGTGCAGGAGTTGTACGACGAATGGGTAGAGGCCTCCGAGGAGCAACGGCCGCGACTGGCCGAGCAACTGAGCGACAGAGTCGATACGGTGGTGCAGGATTATTCGAGGTTCTACGCCGCACAACGTTCCTTGGTGGTTCGGGGCGAGATGCACTGGGAGCTGGAGGAGTGGGCTCGTGCGGCGGATGATTTTGCACGCGCGGCCAACGGTTTTGGCGACAGCTACCTGACTCCAATCGCTCTCTTTAACGCCGCCGCTGCGGCGGAAGAGGCGGGAGACGTGGATCGCGCCCGGCAGCTGTTGCAGCAGCTGGTAGATCAGCATACCACGGCAGAGGTTCCCCGGGCGCTGTTCACGCTTGGTCGGCTTGCCGAGCAGGAGACCAACCGTGACGAGGCCCTGGAGTACTACAATCAGCTCGTGCAGCGACATGCCGGCAGCAATTGGACAAACCTGGCCAGAAACCGTATAATCGCGCTGTCGGTACGCTGATCGAAGGCAGATGCCCATCATCAGTAAGTAGCCGGTAGACGACGCGACGGCCGGCGGTGGTGACGATGCAGGCGCAAGATGGCACGCGGTAGAGCACGTTTTCTCGAGACACGGTACTTCGGGCTGGTTATCGGCCTGCTGATTACTGCGGTGATCGTAGGCATTAACTGGGGTACACCGTTGATCGAGCGGATGGAACTCCGCGTGCTTGACCTGCACTTCAGGCTCAAGCAAGGGAGCACCGGCGAACGCCTTGAAGAAGGGGTGACCGTCTACGAGCGCAACCCCTATGTTTCGGACGATATCATAATAATCGGCATAGACTTTGCCACGCTATCGGAAATCGGCCGCTGGCCGTTTCCCCGGTCACGGCACGCCGAACTGATCCACTCTTTCTCCCGTGTTCAGAATACTCCGCGACGCGAGCGCGCGCTGTTCCTCGACCTGTTCTTCATCGAGCCCGAGGAGCAGGCCGTTCACGACGCATTGCTTCAGAGCGCGATGCGGGACAGCCGACGCGTGTTTCTCGAGACCATCCTGGAGAATAGCGAACCTCCGCCCGGCATGGAAGAAGAACTGTTCGGGCGCCACTACGAGCTGTTTGCCGCCGGCGGGCGCATACGCAGCGTGCACGGCGATACCGCCGCAATGCCGTCGCATTTTGGACTCCAGCCGCCGCTGAAGCCGTTCGCGCGCGAAGTGCGCGGCTACGGACACGCCAATTT
>PWMO01000516.1 GCA_003558175.1 Spirochaetaceae bacterium | reverse complement strand
TAACAAGGCCGATCCCCCTGCCTTCCTGCCGCAAGTAAACAACCGCACCACGCTCCTGTGACGCCACGTACTGAATTGCCGCTTCAAGCTGCTCGCGACAGTCGCAGCGCAGCGATCCCCAGACGTCTCCGGTATGGCATTCTGAATGAAGACGCACCGGGCAATCCACGGCCTGGTCAACCTTTCCATGAACAATGGCCGTGTGTTCGGCGCCGTTGGAGGCCTCGTAGAACCCATACAGCATGAAGCGGCCGTGCCGGGTCGGCAGGTCAACGCCGGCAACCAGCTGCACGCAATTGACATCGTCTTTCAACATATCTTTGTTGCCGGACCTGCAGTACGCTTCTTCCGGTACGAAGTGGGGAATTCCCTGCAGCTTCTGCTTCAGCTCGCTACTGTGTTGGTTTCCGTTTATCGGCTTTCGCCCCGTTTGCCGCGGGGACGTCTTATTGAACAGTTCCTCGGAGCTGAGCGCGCTGCGTTCGGGATGGGAACGGATCGGTGGTTCGTGCTGGTGCAGCCCATGCCCCTCCCGTGGCGACTCTTTCATGCTTTCCTCCAGGGTGATCAGTCACGCTCAGCGTGTCCTCAAAACTTAGTAATGATTAACGGTACTGTCAATCTATTCCGGGCTATTCCGGTTCAGCCGTAAACATGGCGGCTCGCGTTGTCCTTCTTCCCGGAATGCGGTAGACTCGCCCTGCAATGTCGCAGCGCCCGGAAGTTCTGCTCAGTTTTGCGCAAAGCCTCGACGGACAGATCGCCAGCAAGAGCGGAGATTCCCACTGGATCTCCGGTGACGAAACGCTGCACCTTGCGCATCAGTTGCGCCACGACTCCGATGCAATTCTGGTCGGAATCGGCACCGTACTTCGCGACGACCCGGAGCTCTCCTGCAGGCTTCCGGACACCGACCGTTCACCGATACGGGTAATTCTCGATTCCGACCTGCGGCTTCCGCACGATTCGCGCATCGTGCAGACGGCGGACCGGTATCCAACGGTGGTGGTTGGCGCAGCCGGGGTCAGTGACGAGCGGCGCCGCGCCCTGGAGGCAGCCGGCGTTACGGTCCTTGAATGCCCCCGCGATGGTGACGGACTTGATCTGCGGCGTCTGCTCGAGCTGCTGCATGAGCGCGACGTCAAAAAGCTGTTTGTTGAAGGCGGCAGCCGGGTTATCACCGCGTTTATCCGCCGCCGCCTGGTAGACCGGATGGTACTGGTGATCGCTCCGGTGATCATCGGACGTGCTACCTCCGCCGTACTGGACCTCGACACGGAGTTCCTGTCACAGGCCGTGCGCCTCATTCCGGGTGCCTCGCGTCGGATCGGTCAGGACCTGGTGTGGGAACTCGAGTTTCCTGGCACGCCATGAGCAGATCGCAGATAAACGGCGCCGCCGTGACCCTCGGACTGCTGCGGTCGCTGATCATCTACTATGCCATCCCGTGGCGGCGCAGCCGTATGCGCCGTTTCTATTCCCGGTTCATGGGTCAGGGTGACCTGGCGTTTGACATCGGATCTCACGTTGGAAATCGCATCAGGCCCTGGCTGCAGCTCGGCGCGCGAGTTGTGGCGGTCGAGCCGCTGCCGACATGTCGCCCGATCCTCGAATGTCTGTACGGACGGGAGCGGCGCGTTTCGCTGGTCTACGAAGCCGTATCGGATAGCGGCGAGGACACGGTGCTCTTCGTCCCGCAAAGAAATCCTACCCTGGCCTCGGTTTCACGCCGCTGGCTGGCGCAAGCCGCAGAGACGCGCGAGTTTGGTGCCGTGCGCTGGGACCGGCAATACACGGTCCCGTCGACAACTCTGGACGGCCTGATCCAACGCCACGGCAATCCGGCATTCATCAAGATTGACGTGGAGGGCCACGAAGATCGCGTCATCGCGTCGTTGTCCGAACCGGTGCAAGCGCTTTCGTTCGAGTTACTTCCTGCCGCTGTCAAAACAGCACAGCGCTGCATCGACTCGCTTGAGAATCTGGCTTCTTATCGGTACAACGTGTCGACTGCGGAGTCGATGCGGTTCCTGTTTGACCACTGGATCACTGCCGACGAACTGCGAGACTATCTGCGTCGGATTCCGGCAGCTATGCGCTCGGGCGATATCTACGCGGAGCGTCAGTGCAACTCAGGGTGATGCCGGCAATGCTCGGCAAACCGATTGAACTCGTGCACTAAGTCTTGATACAGCGTCTCCAGAGGCGTGCCCGCTTGATCGGCTGCAGCCGCCTCCTCGGCACCGATTGCCGCCGCATGCGCGCCGCGCTCAACCGCCGCCGCGGCATTCCCCAGCGCGATCGCACTGAGATTCCAGGCGCCGCCCTTGATGGCGTGCGCCTCGCTACCCACGGTCTTCAGATCTCCACGTTCAAGCGCCTCTTGCATGGCTGCAAAGCGCTCACCGGTGCGGTCGATGAAGCCCTGCACCACGCGGGTCACGACCTCCGGCTTATTCATGAAGGACTCTACGGCCGACTCGAAGTCAAAGATTGCGGCACTCTCCTCCTCGCCGTCGACCGCTTCCAGTTCGGCAATCTCTTCGCCTTCCTGCTCAAAGTCGGCTGAGTCGATCCAGCGATCCAGCACCGGGAAGACATCCCTGGCCTTGAACGGTTTTGGCAGGAAGTCGTTCATGCCCACTGCAAGACACTTCTCGGATTCTCCCTTCAGAGCACTGGCGGTAACCGCGATAATCGGCGTGCTGATCCCAAGTTGACGTATCTGCGAGGTGGCCTCGTAACCATTCATCTCGGGCATCTGCACGTCCATAAAGATGAGATCCGGGGATCGGGTCTGCGCTTCCGTCACCGCTTCACGGCCGTTGGATGCCAGCACGGTCTGATAACCGCGTTTCTCCAGAATGGTCTTGAAGAGCTGCTGGTTCACGAAGTGATCCTCAGCCACCAGGATGACCCTGGTGCGTCCAGAAGCCGCTGCCCCGGGAGAAACGGAGGTCACCGCCGCATCCGACTCATCTTCCGGTGATCCAAGGTCGATTTCGGCGGTTGCGATCGTCTTCAACGTTTCGAACAACTCATCGCGGCGAACCGGCTTGTTGACGTATGCGTTGAACCCCTTCTTAACTTCATCTTGGCTTCGCCGGCCATCCGGCCGGCCGGGCTGAGCAACACGAGTCGCGTGGAATTGATATCCTTGTCGGAATTGATCTCGCTGGCCAGCTGCCAGCCGTCCATGCCGTGCATCAACAGATCGATCAACGCCACGTCGTACGGTCTTCCTTCGTTCGCGGCTCGCTTGAGAACCTCAAGCGCCTCGCTGCCGCTGCCCGCCTCGGATACCGTGCCTCCCCAGGACTCTACGTAGCTGCGCAGCACCGACCGCGCAAGCTCGCTGTCATCTACTACCAGAACCGAGATCGGCTGATCGAACCGATTGGCCGGCTCCCCGTTCAACTCGGAAGAAGACGGGAACGGCACGGTGAACCAGAACGTGGACCCCTTGTTCTCCTGGCTTTTCACGCCAATCTGTCCATCCATCAGCTGGACAAGATTACGCGAGATTGACAATCCAAGACCGGTGCCGCCAAACCGTCGCGTGGTAGAAGAATCCACCTGAGAGAACGCCTTGAACAGCGAAGCAAGTTTTGTCTCGGGAATGCCGATTCCGGTGTCGATCACCTCAAACATCACGGTGACCCGCCGCGACGTCGTGCGCACCGGCGTGACCCGCAGGTATACGTGACCGGTGGGAGTAAACTTAACCGCGTTGTTGAACAGGTTAACGATTATCTGGCGCAGACGCGCGGGGTCTCCGCGAACAAGCTGAGGCAGGCGCGGATCAAGATAGAGCAGCACTTCGAGGCCTTTCTTGTGAGCTTCCAGACTCACCAGATCGACAGCCTCTTCAGTCATGGATGCCAGGGCGAACTCAATCACTTCGAGCGAGAGCTTCCCTGCCTCTATCTTGGAGAAATCCAGGATGTCGTTTATCAGGTTGAGCAATACCTCGGCGGAGAACCGCACCTGCTGCGCGTACTCGCGCTGCTCTTCGTCAAGGCGTGTGTCAAGCATCAGCTCGGTCATGCCGGTGATGGTATGCAGCGGAGTGCGGATCTCGTGGCTCATGTTGGCGAGGAAGGCCGATTTGATCCTGGTTGAGCGCTCGGCAACCTCCTTCTCCTGTTTGAGCCGATCCTCCCCGCTCTTCTGCTCGGTGATGTCTTCTACCAGCGCAAAAATGAACGGAGAATGCCCATCGGAACTCACCCGGGCGACGTCCATGCGACACCACGCTTGCTCGCCGTCGCCACGCAGATAGCGCAGGTTGGTGCGGAAGTGCGGCTGCCGGTCCGCGGCGACATCGTCATAGAGCCGCTGAAATGAATCGGCGTCCTCCGCCACCACAAACGTACTCAGTCTCCGGCCCCGAAGCTCGACGCTTGCTACCCCCAGCATCTTCTCTAACACACGGTTGCAGTGAATGATATGCGCACCGCTGTCGAGCACCAGCAGACCGACTGGAGAGTGGTCGAAGATGACCTGGAACTGGCGGCCGTGGGGTGCGAGAGGCGGCACCGGTTTCATTGCGGTCAGAAACTCGCCTTGAGGATTTCGGTTGCTTTCTTGCGCACCGCCGTTGGGTTTAACGGTTTGATCATGTAGCTCTTGACTCCCAGCTTCAGCGCCCGCACCACCGTCTCCTGCTGTGACAACGCGGAGAGAACGATGACCGGCATATCGGTTCGCCGTTTACTCAGCTCGTTGAGCACCTGAAACCCGTCCATCTCGGGCATCATCAGGTCCAGAAAGACCAGTGCGACCGTCTCAGATTCCGGATCGTCCACGAAGAGCTTGCCGTTCTGGTACGCCTTGATGCTGAAGTGCGTGTCGGAGAAGGCGGTCTTGATCAACTCCTGAATTACGACGTCGTCATCTACTACGGCGAACGTGAGGTTCTCATCGAGCTCGTGCAGATCAAACCGCTGCGACTTCTCGGCCTCGAACTTCATGTCAATTGACTCGCCGCGTTCCTTCTTGGGCGCCGCCACCTGCAGGAACTCCTGTTGCGCTACCTTCTGCGACGGATCGATATATGTCCCCGTCTTGCGTCCAAGCAGGCCGGCCATCGCCTTCTCGAGGCTGTTGGTCACCTCTACCCCCGCCATTTCGTCCTGTCCGGCAACGTAGCGCGACACATAGTCCGAGTTGGTCAGAATACGAACATTGCGCGGCTTGGCGTACTGCAGCACCGTGCGCAGCAGCATCCCCAGCTTCATTGAATCGTTTGCCGAAACGTTGACGTTCGACATCAGCAGGAGCACCTTGACGACGGAGAGCTCGTAGAGATCGAGTAGCTCCTTGATCTTGTAGCGTAGAAGCTCCAGCTTTTCGCGGTTGAGCCCCTCTGCGATTTCCACGAAGACAACGTCGTCGTTAACGTGGGCGTCCACGATGCAGGGAGTGTTATCCATATCGAGCTCAACACCCACGCTCTCTGCTACCGCGTTCAGCAACGCGTCTACACGCACCGGCTTGGTAAAAAACTTTTTGACCTTGAAGCGCGCCACCTGCAGCAGCTTCTCGCGATCGATTTTGGCCGACGCCATGATAACCGGCGTTTCAGCGGTATTGGGGTCGTTGCGCATCTTTTCCAGCACTTCAAGCGAACTGCTGCGAGAGAGATAGTAGTCCATGATGACGAGATTAGGCATCTGCTGGCGCACTTTCACCGAGCCGTCGAGCCCGTTCACCGCAACCGACACATCAAATCCGTATTCGCCCAGCTTCTTGGCGAGAAAGTCTCGGAACAGCGCCGATTCATCGATTACGAGGATCTTCTTCATGACTTTTGGCTCCTACTTATGCCTTTATACGAATAATCGACTGGTTTTGCAAGAAAACGGAGCACCAGGTTTTGTTTAATGCGGCGGCCGGCGGCAGAACAGCGCGGCGGCCGGCGGCTAAGCGGCGAAGGAGGCACAGCCGGCAGAATGGTCACGGCCGGTCAACTTCCGGCCACCGCTGCCGAGTCGCGTTGACAGCGGCCCGGTGCGCCGTTACTATTCGTCCGATGACGCAAATTTACGATCCCGTCACCGGCAGGCTCCTGTGCGACCCCGCAGCCGCAATCCCGCGAACCTCGGTTACCGTCAACCCGGCCGACCTCGCGGCTGAGCTCGACCGCTACATTCTGTCGGTGTCGGGCTGGCGCAAGGTCTTTGCCTCCCATGAGGAGAGTCGCGCCACGGAGCTGAGCGCCGCCGATGAGCTGCTGCTTGCCGTTGCCGGTTGCACCATCGCCGACTTTCTGCGCGAACGGTCGGTGCGCTTCCCACCGACTGTCGCCCTCGGCACCGACAGCCGGCCGACCGGTCCTGCTATCGCCGATGTCCTTGCGCGAGCCATGCTGGCCAATGATATCGCCGTCCGTTCGCTGGCGGTATGCGCCGGCCCGGAAGTCATGGCCTACACCAAGCGCCGCGCCGAGGTCGAGGGATTTGTATATGTCACCGCCAGCCACAATCCGGTGGGGCACAACGGCGTAAAGCTGGGGCTCCAGGACGGAGCCGTTCTTGACGGCGAGCGCGCCGCCGGTCTGATCAAGACCTTCCGGATGAACGTAGCTGATGAAGCGTACGTTGCCCGCGCGAGCGAAGCGGTCCGGGGACTCGAGCCCGAACGCATCGCGGAACTGCATCTTGCTCATGTGCGCTGGAAGCAGGAAGCGATGGACGAGTACGTCTCGTTTGTGGCACAAGTCATTGCGGGCTCCGCTCCCGAGCCAAACGCTGCGCTGGAGCGCATGGCTGCATCGGTCGCAGAGGCGGGCGCCGGAATTGTGATTGACTTCAACGGCAGCGCACGCAGTATCTCCATCGACCGGCTCTTCTTGCGCCGGATGGGGTTTCGGGTTCGCTCACTGAACGACCGCACCGGAGAGATTTCACACGCCATAATCCCCGAAGGCGACTCGCTGCTGCCGTGCATGGACCTGCTGGAAGAGGCGCACGCAGAGCACGCGGGGTTCCAGATCGGCTACGTCCCCGATAACGACGGAGACCGCGGCAACCTGGTAACCTATGTGCGCGGGAGGCGGCGGGTCATGCCGCTGCCGGCGCAACAGGGGTTCGCGCTCACCGTGCTTGCCGAACTGGCCTGGCAGCGCCTGCAGCTGGGACCGCCGGGGAGTGATCTGCCGCTGGCAGTAGTAACCAACGATGCCACCTCGCTCAGAGTAACCGAGATCGCGGCTGCATTTGGCGCGCGAGTGTTCAAGGCCGAAGTCGGTGAAGCCAACGTGGTCAACCTTGCCCACGCTCTGCGAGCAGAAGGCTACCTGGTACCGATTCTGGGAGAAGGATCGAACGGCGGGGCCATCATCCATCCTTCAACGGTCCGCGACCCGCTGACCGCAGTCGGTTCGCTGGTCAAGCTGCTGTACGTCAGGGAGCCCGAGGCCGACGCAGGATGGACCGATCCGTTCGCACTCTGGTGCGCGGCGACCGACAGGCGGGAGACCTATCGTGTCGATTTTTCGCTGGATGACGTACTGGCATCACTTCCGGTCTACCAGACAACCGCCACCACCGATGCAGACGCGGTGATGCAGATCAGAACCGGGGATCACGCCGTACTGAAGCAGCGCTACGAGGAGGAGTTTCTGCGCCAGTGGCAGCTGCACCGTGGAGAGCTGGAAGCACGCTTCGGGATCCTGAGCTATGAAGAGGTGAACTGCGAGGGGATCGAAGAACGAACCGGCTTCGGGCCTGAGTTCCGCTCCGGAGCCCATCGCGGCGGAATGAAGCTGCGGTTTCTCGATCGGGACCGGCAGCCGGTGGCGTTCATCTGGATGCGAGGTTC
>PWMO01000139.1 GCA_003558175.1 Spirochaetaceae bacterium | reverse complement strand
GCGGCCATGAAGCCGGGAGCAACGCTTGGCCTGTCGCACGGGTTTCTGCTTGGCCACATGCGCACCCGCGGTGACAGCTTCCCGTCCAACATCAACGTTATCGGCGTCTGCCCGAAGGGAATGGGCCCCTCGGTTCGCCGTCTCTATGAGCAGGGTCGGGACGTCAACGGTGCCGGCATCAATACCAGCTTTGCCGTGGAGCAGGATGTCACCGGAAAGGCCACCGATTACGCAATCGGCTGGTCGGTAGCGCTGGGAGCACCGGTATCGTTCATGACCAGCCTCGAGATGGAGTACCGCTCCGATATCTTCGGCGAACGCGGCATCCTCCTCGGCGCCGTGCACGGCATCGTCGAGCGCCTCTACCTGCGGTTTGTACAGCAAGGCATGGATCCGAGTCAGGCATTTGCTGAAACGGTCGAGTGCGTGACCGGCCCCGTCTCCAGGACCATCTCGCACAAGGGCATTGTCGCGGTCTACGAGGCACTCTCGGACGCCGACAAGAAGCTGTTCGAGGCTGCCTACTGCGCCGCTTATCCGGCCGCCAGGGAGATCCTGGTCGAATGCTATCAGGAGGTCAGCTCAGGCAACGAGATCCGCTCGGTGGTCCTTGCAGGAGAGCGAATGAAAGAGCTCCCGATGGGAACAATCGACAATACCCCCATGTGGAAGATCGGCGAAGAAGTACGCGCGGCGCGCGACGAGGACAGGATCCCGCTGAACCCGACCACCGCCGGAGTATACGTCGCCACCATGATGGCCCAGATCGACGTACTGCTGCAGAACGGCCACGTCTACTCGGAGATTGTCAACGAATCGGTGATTGAGGCGGTCGACTCACTCAACCCGTACATGCATTACAGGGGCGTGGCCTACATGGTTGACAACTGCTCAATCACCGCGCGCCTGGGATCACGCAAGTGGGCCCCCCGTTTTGACTATCATCTCTATCAGGTTGGATTTCCGCTGCTTGACGGCAACGGCGGCGACCGCTCGCTGTTTGAGGCGTTCAAGAAGCACCCGGTACACGGACCGGTTGAGGTGCTGGCTGAACTGCGCCCGAGCGTCGACATCTCGGTTCAGGGATAACGCAACCCTGCCCGGTCCTGTGCCCGCACTGGTCCCATGCACGTCTCTTGAGAACCGCCGGTCTTGTGCCCGCGCCGTTCGCCCGAACCCGGCCGGCGGGCACGCCGGCCGGACCGGGGCGCTCAGAAAATGCTGACCCGTCGTCACGGACGATGGGAGGCGCTCACGGGCCGTGAGAGGGCTGTCAGGGGCGCAGCGATCCCAGCCGGAACAGCCGTTCTTCGGGAACCGTCAATGGAACCACGCACCCCGGACCAAGGATGAGACGTCCGTCGGGCACCTGTGCCACGGCATCGGCAATCTCGGCCCGCACCTCGTCCTCGG
Source organism: Spirochaetaceae bacterium (assembly GCA_003558175.1). GTDB lineage: Bacteria > Spirochaetota > Spirochaetia > DSM-27196 > PWMO01 > PWMO01. The sequence goes on along the minus strand of PWMO01000139.1, from coordinate 6,468 downwards.
TGCCCTTGAGAAGCGTCTCGTGCTCATTCACCCCACCGATCAGAATCTTGTCGGTAAAACCTCGCGCCTCGGACAGCGACAGGCCGGTTACCCGGTCGTGCCAGTTCAGTGCAACCACGGGATAGGAGCTGAGCTCCTGCAGCATCGGCCGGGGGCCATGCACGTGAAAGATGTTGAACCACAGCGATTGAGCGTGCTTCAGCACCTCCAGGTCGTAGGCCTTGCCGAACGTCTCGTAGGCTGACAGGTCCAGCCGATCCCAGGTTGAGAGCTGGGACGCAAAGAAGAGGCCGTCAACGCCGATCTTGACCAGTTCATCCACGAAGTCGTTGGTAGTCTGAGTGATTACCTCGAGCCCGCGGTGAACCGCATCGGGCGCATCCGCAATCTGCTCAATCAGCGCCTCGCCACACATCTTGACCGCGGTAGTGAGGGGGCTGAATACGGTTGCGATCACCGGCACCTGGTCGCTGAACTCCTTCACCAGTCCGCGTGTGGCCGTGAGCTCGCGTGCCAGAGCCCCGGAATCCACCGGGTTTGGCTCCAGGTTGCGCCAGTCATCTGCATCGCGGATGGCCGGGCGCGTTACTTCACCAACGGTGGTTTCGTCTGCCGGCCACTTGATCTCTACGGCCCAGTCTTCCACCGAATAGAGCCCGTTGTAGGAGATCTTGAGGAAATCCCACTTGCCGGCGCGCTGATAGGAAGCCGTTCGCTGCAAGAAGCGATCGATGTTGCGATCGGTGTGCGGGAAGTGCTTCCACATGCTGATCGCGCACGGCTGCAGATTTCCGCCGTCAACGAGTGTCTGAAGTCTTTCGCGTGCAGTTGCCATACAGATCCTCCTCTGATTACATCGAGCCGGTCACGCGTTGACACGGCTGATCACGGCCCCGGTTGCTCACAGACCCGGCGGCCCCTGACGGCTTAGATGTATTGCGGCATCAGCAGCCGCGGAAGTGCCAGAAACAGTCCGGGGAACATAATGCCCACAACAATGATAAGTATCGCCAGCACGATCATCGGAATCGACGCGACAAAAACGCGATGACTCGGGATCTCGGCAATCTGCGCCGCGACCAGCATACAGATGCCGTACGGCGGGGTAACCCGGCCCAGCGAGAGCGTCAACACCACGATGATACCAAGGTGGATCGGCTCGATGCCGGCAGCCGCACCCATCGCCTGCAGGATGGGAAGAAACACGATCACACAGATGATCGGGCTGAGAAACGTTCCGAGCACCAGCAGAAACGCTACAATCAGCATCGCAATGCCGAACGGTGCCTCGGTGATCCCCAGAACAAACGAGAGAATCAGCTCGGGTGCGTTCAGGTAGGCGATCAGCCACCCCATAATGCCGGAGGCGGCAACTGCCATCATCGGCAGCGAATAGCCCACCAGCGCCCTTCCAAGCAGCCCGGGCAGGTCGCGCAAGCGCATCGACCGATACACCCCGATCACCAGCACCAGCCCGTACACCACCGCAACGGCGGCGGCCTCGGTTGCCGTGAAGATCCCCGCACTGATACCACCAATGATAATCAACGGCATCATCAACGGTGGAATCGCTTTCCAGAACGCCACCACCGCCTCGCGGAACGACCAGCTGTGATTGTAGGGGTAGTCGTACTTCACCGCCATGTAATAGGTGTAGGCCATCTGCGACAGCCCGATCAGCACACCGGGAATCACGCCCGCGAGAAACAGCGCTCCAATGGATATTCTCGCCAGCGACGCGTAGACAACCATGATGATGCTCGGCGGAATAATGCCCCCCAGCACCGAAGAGCAGGCGGTAACGGCCGCCGAGAAACCGACATCAAACCTGGCCTTCTTCATCGCCGGTATCAGCATGGCGCCAATACCCGCGGTGTCCGCCACCGAGGAACCGGACAGTCCGGCAAAGAGCATGCTGACCAGCACGTTGACGTGCCCCAATCCGCCTTTCACATGACCGAGCAACTTGTCCGAAAGCACCACAAGGCGCTCGGTAATGCCGCCCTGGTTCATCAACTGTCCCAGCAGCAGAAAGAACGGAACCGCGAGCAGCGGGAATGAGTCGATGCTGGAATAGACGTGGTTGAGCACGCTCATCAACGGCATATTCAGTCGCCACAGCGTCAACATCGAGGAGATGATAAAGGCGAAGACGATCGGGACCTTCAGGATAACGATGAGAAAAAACGATCCCATCAGCAGCACGAGCGGATTCATTGCTACACTCTCCTCGCGAAATCAGGTCGAGGCCGGCGGCCCGGCGCGCAAGCGGCGGATGTCGTCAATCAGGTTCTCGATGCCGAACAGAAGAATACACGCTCCGGCAACGGGAAATGCGGCGAAGAAATAGGCCTGGGGCACCAACAGAACGCGTGACAGGCGGTTGATTCCCAGATGGGTAAACTGCAGCCCGATCGGAAGCAGAATGTAGACCATTCCGAACAGCGCCAGATCGGCGAACAGGTCGAGCAGCTGGTTCAGGCGCACCATCCGGGCGGGGAAAATCTCAACGATGTAGTGCTGCCGCTGGCGCACCGCGATTGCCCCGCCCAGAAAGACCGACCAGATAAAACAGAAGAGCGCCACCTCCTGAATCCAGAGCATGGAAATCCGCAGGTAGTTGCGAGAGATAACCTGCAGAAACACTACCGAGATGAAGATGGCAAAGAAGATGATGCCGAAGAAGTTCAAACCGCGTTGCAGCGCGTCATTGACGCGCCTGAGGTACCGCAGCTTTGATTGTCGCTCCATACATACCGCCTTGCATGCCCGTAACGGCGCCCGACCCCTCCGCTGGTACGGGGGCCGGGCTTTTGGTCAGATTCAGCAATCGAACGGAACGCGAGCTACTGCATCTCGCGCACAATTTCCAGCAGCGTGGTTACGCCGGCCTGTCGGGCCAGTTCATCGTGCAGCGGTCGCACGCGCTGGATAAACGGTTCGGTGTCAACAGCGTGTACCTGCACGTTGTGCTCCGCCTGCATCTCTTCCAGCAGTGTCTGGTCATACTCGGCGCCCTTGTCGGTTCCCATCTGCCCGGCCACTGCCGCCACCTCTTCTATGACCTGCCGGTACTCTTGCGGCAGCCGGTCCAGGGTGCGCTGACTGCCGGTGAAGTGCGAGATCATGATCTGGTGGTTGGTCAGCGACTGGTGCGGAGCCACCTCGTAGAGCCTGCTGCCGTAATACCCGCTGATCGTGCTCTCGAACGCGTTCACCAGCCCGGTCTGCACCGCAGTGTAGATCTCACCCCACGGCAGGGAGGTCGGCAGAGCTCCGAACTCTTCCCAGATCCGCGCTTCGAGCGGATTGCCCGGCAGCCGAATACGAACGCCGTTGAGATCGTCCGGGTGAGTCACACCACCGATGTTGGTTGAGGTGACGCGCGTTCCTCCGCCGGCGAGTGCCAACAGCTGTATCGGGAGGTTACGCTCTTCATGCCGCCGCACCAGATACTCGAAAAACGGGCTGTCGTTTGCGGTCACGCGTCGGAAATGATCGAGGTCTTCAAACAGATAAGAAAAGCCGGTGATCTGGTATTCAGGCAGAAACGATACCGCATTGGATACGCCGCCGATCACGAAGTCGATGCTGCCGATCCGCATCTCGTCAATCGTAGCCTCATCATTTCCCAGCGCACCACTGTGATGAATGCGAACGGTTACGTTCCCGTCGGTCCGCTCGCGCACCTCTTCAGCAAAAAACTCCGCCATGTCGACCCACGGATGCGGAGGACTGACCACCGTTGCCAGCCGAAGCTCAAACGTCTGGTCTGCGGTTGCCGCCTCTCCGGCCCCTCCGGCGAAGACCACTCCCGCGCACAGGGCAAACAGAGCCGCCAGCACCAATGTCCGTATTGCCGGACGAACGAAACGGTTTATTCGATCCGTCATATTTCTTCCCTCCTTCGCCAAACTGTCCGTTCAGACTGAACGGATTACTGTGCCAGGCCACTGCCAAAGCGGATCACGGCCGCAAGGCCGAAACCTGACTGGGTAGAGTATCTTCTCGCTTCACTCTTTTGTCAATACGCGATCAAAACTTTTGTAAGCTTTGTTGACATTTTGTAACAGTAGTCTATAATGCATCTGCGGGGAACGGGCACCGGCTGTCTGCGGGTGACCGGGAGCGCGGCAGCAACGGGAGGAGACGTCGTGAAAACCAGAGAACGGTACAATTTCGACACGATCATCGACCGCAAGCGCACCAACTCGGTGAAGTGGGACTTCTGCACCTGTTGTGACGGCGCGGAAGACATTCTTCCGATGTGGGTCGCCGACATGGACTTCCAGTGTCCGCCGGAAGTGTGCGAAGCGGTGATGCGCACTGCAGATCACGGCGTCTACGGCTATTCGGAAATGTCGGACGGCTATTACGAAGCAATCGTCGGCTGGCTCGCTTCGCGCCATGCATGGCGGGTATCGCCGCAATGGCTCTCCTACTCTCCCGGCGTGATAACGGGAATGAACGTAGCCATCCAGACCTTTACCGCTCCCGGTGACAAGATCATTCTGCAATCTCCGGTCTATCCGCCGTTCTTCGCATCAATTCTCAACAACGGCCGCCGAGTGGTGAACAACCGCCTCTATGTCGAAGACGGTGAGTACCGCATGGACTTTGACGCACTGGAAGCTTCCATTGACGACCGGACTCGCATGCTGCTGCTCTGCAGCCCGCACAACCCCGTGGGACGCGTCTGGCGCGAAGACGAACTCGCGCGACTGGCCGATATCGCGCTGCGCCACGAACTGCTGGTGTTCGCAGACGAAATCCACAGCGACCTCGTCTTTCCGCAGTTTCGCCACGTGCCCTTTGCATCGATGTCTCCCGAGATCGCAGACCGCACCATCACCGGGGTTGCGCCAAGTAAGACCTTCAATATCGCCGGACTGAAGGCGTCGGTCATCGTTACTTCTAATCCCCGTCTGCGCCACGCGTTCGACCAGGCGCAGGAGCGTGTTTTCGGTCTCTACACTGCCAACGTGTTTGCTATTGCCGCGGCGGAAGCGGCCTACCGGCACGGCGGTCCATGGCTCGATGCAGCGCTGGCCTATCTGCAGCAGAACGTCAGCTTCACCCAGGAGCAGCTGCGCAGTACGGTGCCCCGGGTAACGGCGCTTGAGCCGCAAGGGACGTTTCTGATGTGGCTTGACTTCTCCGAGCTCGGAATGACCCAGGATGAGCTGCGCGAGACCATTTTCTGTGGTGCGCGGGTAGGACTGAACGATGGGCTAAGCTTCGGTCCAGGCGGCGAGCAGCACATGCGCCTCAACATCGGTTGCCCCCGCTCCATGGTTGCCGACGGATTGGCCCGCATCGCCTCGGTAGTCGGGCAGGTTTGAGTTCCGCCGGAACATGAGAGCAAGCGGAATATGCAGTCGGCAGACAAATCAGGCAGGAAAACGGTGACACAGGCAAGACAACCAGTGAGCTTTGAACCACTGGACGGCAAACAGATTGAAATTGAAGAACTCGCCGGCATCAGACTGACCGCAACCGACCGTTCGATTCTGGCGGCGCTGGAACCGGTGGTCGACGCCGTGGCCACGATGTTCGGCAGTCACTGCGAAGTGCTGATCCATTCCCTTGAAGATCTGAGCCACTCGATCATCAAGATTCGCAACGGCTCGGTAACCGGACGGCGCGTCGGATCGCCCATAACCGACCTCGGCATCAAGGTGTTGAAAAACACCGAGGACTCGCACAGTGACGTGGTCGGCAGCTACTATAACCGCACGAACGACGGGAAGGTTCTGAAATCGGTCACGGCGCTGATTCGCAACGGCAGCAAGCCGATTGGGATGCTCTGCATCAACATGGACCTTTCGGCCCCGTTGCTCCAGGTGCTGCAGGATTTCGTACCGGTAGATTCCCGCGAGGAGGATTCGCCGGAACACTTCGTGATGAGCAGCGATGAGCTGGTGCGCCGTTCGCTCGAGACCGCGATCGCCCAGGTAGGGGCAAATCGCGAGATCGCTCACCAGATGAAGAACAAGGCGATCGTTGGTGAACTGCACGCCCAGGGTATCTTTGACGTGAAGGGCGCAGTGGACATCGTCGCCAAGGAACTCGGCGTATCGCGCTACACCGTGTATAACTACATCCGTGAGGCACGAGTCTGACGGCGAAGTGAACAGGAGAGACGCATGAACGAGACAACCGGCAACGTGACGCGAGATATCATCGATACACGTTCGGCCCCGGCAGCCATCGGCCCCTACTCACAGGCCGTCCGCGCCGGCAACGTGGTCTACACCTCCGGCCAGATCCCGCTTGACCCGCAAACCGGCGAACTGATAGCCGGAGACATCGTCCAACAGACCGAGCAGGTATTGAACAACATCAAGGCGGTTCTGGCTGCGTCCGGCTCGAGCTTCGAACGGACCATCAAACTGACCTGTTACCTGACGGATCTGTCCACCTTCCCGCAGGTGAACGAAGTGTTCAGCAGGATGCTCCGCGAGCCGT